>SDZZ01000043.1 GCA_004173255.1 Chitinophagaceae bacterium
CCATTTTGTCGGCCGATTTCAGAAACGGGAAATCATAGTCTTCATACAACCGGTCACCGAGACCAAACAATTTTATCATTCCATCATTTACTGCAATGAGGTGACCGAGCAGGTAGATGATCCGGTTTTTGCCTGGTGCTACTTCTTTCTGCATGTCGTCATCGCTGATCGCTGCAAAAAATTTATTCGCATTGTTCACCTGCCCGTTCCAGGCTTTGAGTGCCATCTGCACAAAGACGGTATTCTGGTCAGCCATACTGTTGGTTGTTTATACAAATCTAGGTGGTCCGGCCACTCGCTGGTACAATTTTTTCTCTGTTTTGACGGTGGTCTCACCCAAATGAACTAAAGTGCAGCACTATGGCAATGCTCGATGGAAAGGAGTTTGAATCGTGGGATCATTATTTCCGGGAAAAGCTCCCGGCTTCGCAACTGGTCATTGACCAGGATACTAATTCCCCCGGCCGTGAAATGCATGTGCGTTCACGGCTGATTGAATGTGAAACGAAACTGGTGATCGAGTTTCCCGGTGCCGATACCTGTATGGTTACCTGTCACAACCCACTGTCACCGCTGGTCCTTTACAGGCCTGGTTCCGGATTGCTGAATGGGGCTATGTTTGAATCCTATTATGAGTTCAACGATATCAGTCTTGACCAGCTCGACAACCAGCTGAATATCCCGCTTTACTTCGGGTGGACGGAAAAACTCGATTTCCATAAGGGCAAACTGATTGAAGCGCAGCTGCTGTTTGAGGACCGGTCGGGCCTGCATGCGTTGCCGGTCGAGAAGAACCGCACCTGGCTCGACAAGGCCGGTTGCCTGCTCACCCTGTTTACCTGGCCGGTGTTGTACCTGCAGCACCAGTTTGTGCTTTTCCTTTATAAAAAGGGATACCGGCAGCGGGACCAGACGTTGTCCACCACCGTGCCCATGATCAGTGCCGGATAACCCGACATCCTGCCGGCAATTGCACGCGGTTTGCGGACCTTCGAATTTGCACCGGACATGTACCGCGTGACGGGGTACCAGCAGCTGCCAGCTATGAAAACCTGGTAACAAACGCACCGGAAACTGCATTGCCGGGATTTTTTTCGGTAACAGTAAGGTTGGGTGCCGCGGCAACCTAAATTGCTGAAACAAAACGGATCATGCCATTGTTCCACTTCCCTGGAACCCGCTATCCCCGCGTATTCCCGGACCCAAATCCGGAAAAAAACAAAAAAAAATTTGGTGGCAGTTCCGAAACATCCTTAATTTTGCTAACGGTGTTAGATAATCATACAACATGGGAATTACAGAAAGACGCATAAGGCAAAAAGACGGAGTCCGTTCCAGCATACTGGATACGGCCTGGAAGATCGTCCGCGAGGATGGCTGGCAGTCTTTGTCGATCCGCAAGATCGCCGATGCGATTGAGTACAGTGTGCCGGTGGTGTATGATCATTTCGAAAACAAGGAGGCTATCCTTCTTGAATTCGGTAAACAGGGCTATTGCCTTTTGTCAAGGAAACTCCAGGAAGCAAAGGATACCACCCAGGATCCGGCTGCGCAGATCAAAAGGATTTCGGATGCTTACTGGAATTTCGCGTTCACCGAAAAGGAGTATTACCAGCTGATGTTCGGGGTAAATATCTGTTCCTGTGAAACGGAAAAATGTTTACCCGAGAAAGATGTATTCCGCAACATTGTGATGGATCCGCTGGAAAAACTGCTTGCGAAGAATAGCGACAAAACGATCAATGCCTGTTTAAAATACCATACGTTCTGGTCCATCATGCACGGACTTATCTCGATTAAAATGCTCAATAATCCGGATATCGCTGATGAATTGAACAAACTGGTGCTGGATGACGCCATCGATGGCTTCATCAAGAACCTGCAGGGATAAAACCCTTTTTTTTGCCTCCATGGTTAACGATGTTAGGAAATCTTTAGCCGTTACGTATTGCCCGCCAGGCGGTCGTTCCAGCGATCGCAACCCTTAAAAACCCAGTAAGAAAATTTATTAACCGGAAGGTTTTACCGTCTTCCGCAACAGCCGATCTATGTCACAAACAATCAATCAAACCAGCCCACGGCTTGCCGCATTTATCCGCCGCAGCCAACTCTACTCTTTCGGGATTTTTATCCTTTCCATTTTCCTGTATGCGTGCACCAACTCCTCGGCCAGTGATGCCGTGCCACCTGCACCGCAATCATTACCCGTGATCACATTAAACAACCAGTCGGCAACCACCTTCCAGGAGTTTACCGCTTCACTGGAAGGAAGCCAGGACATCGAGATCCGCGCGCAGGTGGACGGATACCTGGACCGCATCCTCGTTGATGAAGGTGCTTACGTAAAAAAAGGACAGCCGTTGTTCCAGATCAATGCACGTCCTTACCAGGAGCAGCTGAATAATGCAAGGGCCAGCCTGGCCAGTGCACAGGCCAACCTGACCAACGCATCAATCAATGTAAGTAAACTGACGCCACTGGTGCAGAACAACATTGTTTCCGACGTACAGCTGAAAACAGCAAAGTCGGGCTATGATGCAGCTGCAGCACAGGTTTCACAGGCACAATCGATGGTGGAAGCCGCATCTATCAACCTGGGTTACACACGCATCCTTGCACCTGTGGAAGGATATGTGGGAAGGATCCCGTTTCGTACCGGCAGCCTGGTCGGACTCTCCACACCCAACGCGCTCACCGTTGTATCATCGGTCCGCGAGATCTATGCCTATTTCTCTTTCAGTGAAAAAGATTTCCTCTCGTTCACCCACCAGTTTGATGGTGCATCGATAGAAGAAAAAATAAAACATATACCCGAAGTGGAACTGGTACTTGCCGACGAAACCATTTATCCGGTAAAAGGAAAAGTGGAAACTGTATCGGGCCAGTACAATGAACACAGCGGAACCATCAGTTTCCGTGCTGCGTTTGAAAACAGGGACGGACTGCTCCGTTCGGGCAACAGCGGCCGCGTGCGCATTCCAAGACAACTCGATAATACATTTATTGTTCCGCAGGAAACCACGTTTGAAATGCAGGACAAGGTATTTGTTTTCGCTGTTTCCGACAGCAACAAGGTCAGCAGCGTACCGTTGCACATTGTAGGACGAAGCGGTAACTACTATTTCGTCGACAATGGTTTCCATAAAGGTGAACGGATTGTGTACGCAGGGATTGACCGCCTGAAAGATGGCACAGTGATCCAGCCCACACCACTTTCACTCGACAGCCTTATCAAAACCCGTCCGCTCTGATCCTGGAACCAACTGCTTTTTTCCAACCTTATCATTCGACCTTCCATTCACACAGATAATAACTCCCGATGTTAAAAAGATTTATAGAACGGCCGGTACTTTCAACGGTCATCTCTATCCTGCTGGTACTGCTTGGTGTTTTGTCACTCTACAAATTACCCGTTACCCTTTTCCCCGATATTGCCCCTCCAACGGTACAGGTAACTGCCACCTATCCGGGTGCCAATGCTGAAGTAATGGCCCGGGCCGTGGCAACCCCGATTGAAGAAGCAATCAACGGCGTGGAGAACATGACCTACATGACCTCCACATCGAGCAATGATGGTACACTTGCCATCAATGTATTTTTCAAACTGGGTACCGACCCAGACCTGGCGGCAGTAAACGTGCAGAACAGGGTATCAAAGGCCACCAGCCAGATCCCCCAGGAAGTAGTGCAGGCGGGCATTTCGACGCAGAAGCAACAGAACAGCATGATCATGGTGCCACTTATTTACAGCACCGATACTGCCTATGACGAAACCTTCCTGCAGAACTACGCTAAAATCAATATCATTCCTGAAATACAGCGTGTATCAGGGGTGGGACAGGCACAGGTCTTTGGTGCCAAGGACTACTCCATGCGCATCTGGCTCAAACCAGACCGGCTGACTGCCTACAACCTGGGAGTGAACGATGTACTGAACGCCATCCGCGAACAGAATATTGAAGCAGCACCAGGCCGGTTCGGCCAGGGAAGCACGGCCTCGTTTGAATACATCCTTAAATACAAAGGCAAACTGTCGAACAATGCGGAATATGAAAATATCATCCTCACATCGGCCGAAGATGGTTCGGTAGTGAGGTTGCGTGACGTGGCCCGCGTGGAATTCGGTTCGTTCTCCTACAGTGCAAATACACTGGTGGTCGGCAAGCCAGGTATCGGTGTGGCAGTGTTCCAGACAGCTGGCTCCAACGCCAACGACATCCTGACCGCTGTAGACGGTGTTATGAAAAAAGCCGCGGCAGAATTCCCCAAAGGGATTGAGTACTTCAATATGTATAACGCAAAGGAGTTCCTCGACTCTTCCATCAGCCAGGTATTACACACACTGATAGAGGCATTCGTACTGGTGTTTATCGTAGTATTTATTTTCCTGCAGGATTTCCGGTCAACACTGATCCCGGCCATCGCCGTACCAGTGGCTATTCTCGGAACATTCTTCTTCATGCAGCTGTTTGGTTTTACCATCAACCTCCTTACCCTTTTTGCCCTGGTGCTCGCCATTGGTATTGTGGTGGATGATGCCATTGTGGTAGTGGAAGCAGTGCATTCAAAAATGGAACGTACCCGCATGAATGCGAAAGAAGCAACATTGCAGTCGATGAATGAAATTTCGGGAGCAATCGTGTCCATTACCCTTGTGATGACGGCCGTGTTTGTACCGGTCGGGTTTATGCAGGGCCCGGCAGGGGTGTTCTATAAACAGTTTGCGTTCACACTTGCCATCGCAATCCTGATCTCTGCCGTAAACGCACTGACACTGAGTCCGGCCCTGTCGGCACTCTTCCTGAAAAACCCGCACGACACGGAAGAACTGCCCGATGGTACAACCAAAAAGAAACCATTCAGCAAACGTTTCTTCAATGCGTTCAATAAAGGTTTCAACGCGACCACCAAACGATACGGACACAGCCTGCAGTTTTTATTCCGGAAAAAATGGATTGCCATCGGCGGACTCGCCGTGGTTTCGATCACCACGTTCTTCCTGATGCAGCGCACCCCGACCGGATTTATTCCCACCGAAGACCAGGGCTTTATTGTATACTCGGTCAACCTGCCGCCAGGCGCTTCGCTCGACCGCACAGAAACTGTCATGCACAAGATTGACAGCGTGCTGAAAGGGGTGGAGGCCGTTGAACGCAGGGCTGCCATTGCAGGGTTAAATATTGTGGCTAACTCCAACAGTTCGGCCTACGCCACCGGGTTTATCCGCATGAAGCCGCAGGACCAGCGCGGTAAAGTGAAAGAGATCAATGCCGTGATGGCACTGGTCAATGAAAAGCTTTCGGTGATCAAGGAAGCCAGCGTCTTCACCTTTATTTTCCCGACCGTTCAGGGATTCGGTAACACCAGCGGCTTTGAATTTATCCTGCAGGACCGTACCGGCGGCGCACTGGATAAACTTGGTAATACTGCATACGGGTTTATCGGCGAACTGATGAAGCGGCCGGAGATTGCCTATGCATTCACCACGTTCAACACGGGTAACCCGCAGTACATGCTGGATGTGAACGAAGAAAAAGCTAAACAACTCGGGCTTTCGGTGAGCGAACTGCTGCAGACGCTGCAGGTTTATTACGGCAGCAGCTTTGCCTCAGACTTCAACCGATTTGGCAAGTTCTATCGGGTCATTGTACAGGCCGACATCGCCTACCGGTCGGAAGAGTCTTCGCTCAACAATATATTTGTCAAGAACAACACGGGCGAAATGGTTCCTGCGAACGCCGTGGTATCGCTGAAAAGGGTGTTCGGTCCGGAAACAGTTACCCGTAATAACCTCTTCAATGCGGTAACCATCAATGGCCTTCCCAAACCGGGTTACAGCTCGGGTGATGCCATTAAAGCAATCACGGAGGTCGCAGCGACTTACCTGCCCAGGGGTTATGCCTACGAGTTTACCGGCATGACCAGGGAAGAAACCGGCGCGGGGTCTGAAACGACGCTGATCTTCCTGCTGAGTCTGGTATTTGTGTATTTCCTGCTGGCGGCACAGTACGAAAGTTATATCCTTCCGTTTGCCGTGATCCTGTCGATCCCTACGGGTATACTGGGTGTGTTTGCTTTTATAACACTGGCAGGTATCGACAATAATATATATGTACAGGTTGGACTGATCATGCTGGTGGGTCTGCTCGCTAAAAATGCGATCCTGATCATCGAGTATGCCGTTCAGCGCAGACGCGCCGGCAAGTCACTGGCAGCATCTGCCATCGAAGCGGCGAAGCTCCGGCTGAGGCCCATCCTGATGACTTCGTTTGCATTTATTGTGGGACTGCTTCCCCTTACATGGGCAACCGGCGGATCCGCATTGGGCAACCGTTCCATCGGTACCGGTGCGCTCGGTGGAATGTTTACCGGGGTGGTACTCGGCATCTTCATCATCCCTGTACTGTTCATCATATTCCAGTACCTGCATGAAAAAGTTTACTCAAAAAAACCCGTGGCTGAAAGCAGGCTGATCAATCCTCTTCCGGCCCACAGCTAAATCAATCAACATGAAAAAATTAATCGGTCATACATCGAAGTCCGTTGCAAAAGCAATTTTAAACCTCTACAGGTATTTACGCCCGGCAAAAGAACCAAAGTATCTCGCGCTGGCTGACTAAGAAAATTTATCAAGATGAAATCATTATCAAGTGTATTCTATATAAGCTCGCTGCTGTTGTTACTCGCTTCCTGCAAAACAGGTAAAGAATACCAGCGGCCACCAGTGGTATTGCAGTCCAGTTTCGACAGCGTAACCGCAGAAGCGGATACCAGCAGCATTGCAGAAATCCCGTGGGCAAATTTTTTTACCGATACCACACTCACCGCACTTATCAGCCGTGGGCTGGAGTACAACCACGATTTCCTGGTGGCCATAAAAAGGATCGACATTGCGAAACTGCAGCTGAAACAGGCGAAGTTGTTGAATGTACCTTCTGTCAATCTTGGCGTAAGCGGACAGATCAACCGCCCGTCGGACAACAGCCTCAATGGCCTGAGCACCCAGACCTTCCTGCAAAAAAGCCATGTGGAGAACTACAATGCACAGGTGGGTATTTCATGGGAGGCCGATATCTGGGGTAAATTGCGCGCCCGCAAGGAAGTGGCGTTACTGGGTTACCTGCAAACCACCGAGGCGGTGAAGGCCATCCAGACTGAACTGGTGGCAGATATTGCACAGGGTTTTTATAACCTGCTGATGCTCGACAAACAACTGGCCATTGCAAAACAGAACCTGGCACTCAATGATAGTTTTCTTACTGCTACCCGCTTGCTGAAAGATGCCGGTAACGTTACGTTACTGGCAGTGCAGCAGGCCGAATCGCAGCAGCAGACCACAGCCCTGCTGATCCCTGCACTGGAACAGGATCTTATACTCCAGGAGAATGCACTGCAGTTGCTGACAGGGCAGGTGCCCGGCAAATTGCAGCGGCAGGCTACACTTACGCAGCTGACGGTGCCGGCGGAACTTCCATCGGGACTGCCGATCGGCCTGCTTGCCAGGCGGCCTGATGTGCGCGCCGAAGAGATTGCGCTGAAAGTGGCCAACAAACGGGTGGGCATAGCGCAGGCAGCGATGTATCCATCATTAAGTATTACGGCGGCGGCCGGTCTGGAATCCTTTAAGGCAAGCAATTGGTTTAACATTCCTGGTTCATTATTCGGACTGGCGACCGGCTCGTTATTGCAGCCCGTATTCCAGAAAAGGGAATTAAGGACAGCATTCGAAATTTCGAAAGTGGAACGCGAACAGGCGGTGATCCGTTTCAGGCAGTCCGTACTGACCGCGGGAACGGAAGTGGCAAATGCACTTGCACGTACGGATAAACTGAAACAACAACAGGACCTGGCGCTGGTGCAGACCAACACACTCCGTGCTGCGGTGTATAATTCACAGCAGTTGTTCAAAAGTGATATGGCCAATTACCTGGAGGTTATCACTGCCCAGAGCAATGCACTCGCAGCCGAGCTGAACCTGGCTTCCATACAGCGAAGCAGGCTGGATGCCATGGTGGAATTATATCGTGCGCTTGGCGGGGGCTGGAAATAATTGTTTATAAATAGATGGAGCAGGGCCGGGGTAAACGCGGCCCTGCTTTTTTTTTTGCGACGCTTGAAAGAATGCTTCTTTGACGGATTCACAACAATCGGAAGATCAGATGCAGGTCGATATACGGGAAGGGTCTGCCAATTCCTGTCAGTCCAGCCTCGTACAACCCGATTGCAAAAACAAACCCGGGTAATCCACTACAAAACCTTCGTGATCGGTGCGCATGGTTACTTCGAAATCATTCGGCACATTCTGATAGTGGTATTCGTCTTCACCCAATCGTTTATATTTTTGGGTCACCGGAGATATCTTTTCGGCGAGCAGATCGATGTAAATGACACGGACATCGGATTCCTGGCCAACCTGCTGTTTCAGTCTTTTGATCGGAAGGCTGTTGGTGAATGGGGTAAGGGGGAGGTCAATATCCAGGCAGCCCTGCAGGCGGGGTACCGGTTTGTCACCATCCATCCAGTTGCCTTCCCCATCGCTGCTGTATTCCATCCGCTGGATCACTTTGTTGTGGATACTGCTGACACTGAAAGAAATTGTTCGCCAGTTATGATCCAGCAACAGCGAATATTCAACCCGGTAAATGAGATCTTCCTGTTTCCCGATGATGACCGAGTCGACCTTGATGCCGCTTTCATTGGTATGCACCAGGCAATGTTCCCTCGAATCACGTTGCCTTCCCTGCCATAAAATACTCCATTGCATAACTGTGGTTTTTTGTCTGGCATAACGATGCATAAATACCGCCAGATTTTTTTTCGGATGGTATTTTTATTAAACGCCCTCATTTATTAGCTTTGGTAATACCCGGGATGTGACAATAGTCTGGCACCCCGTGCTGGTTGGGAAGAATGTTCCCCGGGTTCAGGCAGAGGCAGTCTGCACAGAAGTGGCAGTGTTTTGGAAGTACAACGCCCGTTGTATGGTGCACCAGGGTCCTTAAAAATCGGGAAAACATAAAATAATAAACAGGAGGAAATTGCCGGCAAAACAACCGGACTCCTGTTTTTTCATCAATCGTCCACAGTATAGAAATTATGAAAAAGATCATCCTTCTTGGTTCTTGCTTCAGCCTGGCAGCCTGGGCTGTATCGTGTAAACAATCAACCACTGCTGACAGTGCACCCCCGGTTACCAAAGACAGTCTTATTAAACGGGGCTCTTACCTGGTAGCAACCATGGGTTGTGACGACTGTCACACCCCGAAACTCATGACCGCCCAGGGGCCTGCCCCGGACATGGAACATCGTTTATCAGGGCATCCGGCCGGCACGACACTTCCGCCAAGGGGCGCTGGTGCGGGTAAAGACGGATGGGTGCTGTTTTCGATGGACCAGACCGCTACCGTTGGTCCGTGGGGAGTAAGTTACGCAGCAAACATCAGCCCCGATTCCACCGGCATTGGTGTGTGGAGCGAACAGCAGTTTGCCACAGCCATTCGTAAAGGAAAGTGGAAAGGACTCGAAAATTCACGGGAACTGATGCCACCGATGCCGTGGAGAAGCTACCAGGGATTGAACGATGCAGATGTAAAAGCATTGTACACTTACCTGATGAGTATAAAGCCGGTAAAAAATGTAGTACCGGCCTGGGAACCGCCAGCTGGTGCACCTCCGGCCGGAGCAGCGCAGTAGGTAACACCTGGTCGTTACGCCATGGAATGCAGGGCGTTTCCGGCATACGTGCTCACAGGACAGAACGCCTGATAAAAAAAATCAATGAACCCCTGACACGTTAGTATGTGTCAGGGGTTCATTGATTTTACCAGGGCCATGCCCCATGATACGGGAGTATCGTCCGTAAAAGCTGCGGGTTATGATTCAGGAAAACCGGTCGCCATCGGTTAATCGCTGTCGTGTACTTCCCCATGAACGGTGTTTCGCGCCGTCCATCTTTACAATTCTGGGGGTAAACCTCCCCAGCACTTCCACCAGCTGTTGCTGTGATCGCATTACCGTTTCAATATCCTTGTATGCAAATGGCGACTCATCGAGTCCGCCCCCAAGCAGGGTTACGCCAAATTTCTGCAGCTCATCCTTAAACGTTTTATCAGTCACCGATTGCATAGCCGCGCTGCGGCTCATTTTCCTGCCCGCACCATGGGCGGCAGAGTTCAGTGATGCAGTTTCCCCTTTTCCCTTGACAATAAAACCATCGGCCGTCATTGATCCCGGAATGATGCCGGTAACATCTTTTCCTGCCGGTGTTGCACCTTTCCGGTGTACAACCAGTTCACGGCCATCGATGATTTCCTTCCACGCAAAATTGTGGTGGTTTTCGACTTTTGTCAATGGCTGTTGCCCCAGTTGCCTTGCAATTTTTGAATGGATAATATCATGGCAGGCTGCGGCATAATCGCCCGCAAGGTTCATGGCCATCCAGTATTCCATGCCCGCTTCTTCATCCATTCGCAGCCAGGCAAGATTGGCTGCTTCACCGGGTAACCGGCATTTTGCTTTGGCGATCCGGGTGTACTCGGTAGCAACAGATGCGCCGAGCCCACGTGATCCTGAATGGGATAACAGTCCAAGATAGTTGCCCGGCGGCAGTTTCAGCGTGTGGTCCATTGTTTCAATCCGTACAATACCGAACTCTGCAAAATGATTTCCTGAACCGGACGAACCCAGTTGTTTCCATGCCTTGCCATGAAGTTTTTTCAACATTGGAAGCTGGCCGAATTCTTTCCTTTCCATCACTTCATGATCGGAAGCACGGTCGAATTGCTGGCCGCTGCCAAATAAGGTGGCGTTTTCCAGTTCGCGTGCAAACCACGTTTGTTTCTGCACCAGTTCTTTTGGATCAATTGCAAAAATGCTGAGGCTCATACGGCAGCCGATATCCACGCCTACCCCGTATGGGATAACTGCGTTGTCGGTTGCCAGCACCCCGCCAATGGGCAGGCCGTATCCGCTGTGGGCATCAGGCATCAACGCGCCTGCCACACTTACCGGCAGTTTAGCGGCCTGGTACATCTGGTGGAATGCTGATTCTTCAATGTGGTTCCCACCAAACACATTGAAATGGATTCCTTTTTCATTCAGCGGGATGTGCCTGTTAACCACCTCTTCTTCCGGGATCAGTAACCCTGCAACGGACGAAAGGAATGGATGATCGGAATAGTCTTCCGGATTTTCCAGCAGTTCGCCCAGTAAGCCAAGCACCATTGAATTGGTGGAATGTTTATAATGTTTATTGACCAGGTTCATCGCGACACTGATTACCGGACCTTCCGGAAACCCGATGCTGCGCAATTCCTTACCTGTTATTTTTTGTTTTGCCATGACTTTAAAATAGGGTGGGCATTGGCCCACCCGTTAATGTACCGATCAGTTTTCGACAACCTCCTGCCGTCGGAAACCGATGATTTCAATTTTGTTTTTTCCGAATGTTTTTTCCTGTTGCCCCGTCACCTCCGCGAGTGTCATCGGTTCATTGATTTCCTTGCTGAACCCCAAACTGTCAGACAGTTTTTGTGCCTTGTCAGCCGTCAGTTTCCCAAACTCATACCGGGCAATCATCCGCCCTTTCCGCAACAGCGCAGGATCGATCAGGTTCAGCGAACTGTTGAAGGTGCATACCACCTGTACGCTGATACAGTCGCTGACCAGTCCGTCACTGAGGTTAAGCAGGTTGGATACGGATGATCCGCTGTTGAGTTTACGGTCCATCATTACGGATTCTGCGTCTTCAATAACCAGCACACTGTTGGGATGGTCGAGCAGCAGGTCCATGAAAGCCGGGTCCATCAGGTTTTCAGCGACAGATGCCGATACAAACAGGATGCGTTTGCTGATTCGTCCTACCAGGTATCGCAGGTAGGTTGTTTTACCTGTACCGGGTAAACCGTGAAGCAGTACGATGCCCTTGTCGCCGGACTGCCCAAGCCGTTTGCGGATCAGGTCATCCACTTCCATGAAATCGTCGTTGTAGTAGAGGGCCAGGTCGAGATCGGTCGGTTTAACCTGGACCGGCTTTAACACCAGCCCGTTTTTGGTCATCCGGATCACGTTCATTTCGTATTCCTTTTCCCTCTCCTTTTTCCTGAAGGCATCGAACTCCAGCGCCAGTTGCCGGGCAAAGGCATATCCCTTTGGCCCATACGCAATAGTTGCACAACCGCCGTCAAACTCCACCACCAGCTTCCCTTTCATGACTACCATACATTCATTGAACTCCACCTCTTTGGGTTCGGGGTTGACCCAGTTTGACTGCAGCACTTTTACAATACTGCCGGCATACATGGACGACAGGTGCCTGTAAGCATCAGTACAATCAATCTGGTAAACACTGATTACCGATGGCGCCTCGCTGAACAGGTACAGGTAATAAGCATTCAGGTCAACCCAGTTGCTGTTGAATATATCAGGCAGCCGCCAGAACCCCCGGGTGAACAGGTGTAAAGCTGGTGCAACCAGCTGCCATGCTGCTTTCAGCAGCAGGGCGAGCAGGATTATTAATAATAAGTATCCCATAATTTGTTTTTTGTCCGGGCATAAAAAAACCCGGTCGTTGGTGCGGCCGGGTTTACTGGATGGGGCAGAAGTGCCTCATTCAATTTTTTCCGGTCGCGGTATTTTGTTTAGCGTTATGTAAAGTCCGGGACATAGTTTACCTGTTGATGCACTTAAGTGCATGTGGCTGGTAAACTGTACCTGGTTGTTGCTGCTGCCTGCCTGTTTACATAACATTGATTGCAATTTTTTCCTGGTCATTCATGTACCATAAAACAAAAACCCCGCAATCTCTTGCGGGGCGTGTATTCTATCGAATCAGTTTTTTATGACTATCCAACAGCAGCAACTGTTCCGCAAGATGTAAAGCCGCCAAGAGGGCTGAACGATCCGTGGTTGATTATATAGTTATACTGCCTTTTCATGATGTTTCAATTATTGTTTTGCGGTGCAAATATGAATCTATTTTTTTGAAGGCACCAAACATTTCCTGAAAAAAATATTTACCGGGTCGTTATTTTTCATCACGTCTGCTTGTTTTCATGAACTCTAATTGCTTTCTAATGCAGCATTTACAGGCTTCTTATGGTCAGGCAATCAGGATGTTGGATATTGCAGGCAGATTTACTGACCACCCTATCGCGTTGCACTGCAACCAGCCCATTAACCTTTTAGCATACAACTTGTTATTTGCAGTACAGTAGTAAAACAAAAAACCACCAATGCATATTCTATTAGTTGAAGACGAACCAGGCGTAGCGGCTATGATTACAAAGGGGCTCACGGAAGAGGGGCATGAGGTTGTGGTGGCACCTGATGGAAAGATCGGGCTCGACATGGCCAGCGGCAACAAGTTTGACATTATGATCCTGGATGTGATGTTACCGGGCATGAACGGGATTGAACTCTGCAAGCAATTACGCAGGCAAAAGGATCATACACCGGTACTGATGCTGACGGCGCTGGCTTCAACGGAGAATATTGTAACCGGACTCGATGCCGGGGCCGATGACTATATCAGCAAGCCTTTCAAGTTCAGGGAGCTGACTGCAAGGATCCGGTCCCTGTCGAGGCGTGGCTCGGTAGCCGAAGTACCGGAGATCCTGAAACTGGCTGATCTTGAAATGAACCTGCTGGCACGCACGGTACAACGTAATGGTGTCGACATCACGCTCACTTCCACCGAATACCGGCTGCTGGAATACCTGCTGAAGAATAAGGGCCGGGTGGTATCGAGGCTCGATATGCTGGAGAATGTCTGGGGTATTGACTTCAATATGGGAACCAATGTAGTCGATGTTTATGTCAATTACCTTCGTAAGAAGATTGACCGGCAGGGCCCGGTGAAATTGATCCAGACAGTGATTGGTATGGGCTATATCCTAAAAGAGCCTTCATGAAAATTTCCACCCAGACAGCACTTCTGTTCACCGGGCTTGCCGCCGCTGTTATCCTGTTGCTTAACGGGGTCATCTACTATTATGCGGACAAGGACTCGGCAAATGATTTCCGGAAAAGGCTGGAACTGCGTGTGGTGGTGGCTTCCAAGATCAACTTCGAAAAGGACATGAGCTCGACCGCAACCTACAGTGAGTTGCGCAACCAGTACCTCGAGGTACTGCCAAGTGAAAAGGAATTTATATTGCAGGTTGATTCTGCAACTGGGTTGGTAAGTGGTACTGACGGACTACACCTGCCGAGGAAGTTTTATACAGATGTACTTAATGGTTCCACTACCGTCTTCTTCCAGGATGGAGATACGTATTATGCAGGTCGTCATTACGAATACGACAATAAAAAGTACATCGTGTTGAAATCAGCCGTGAATGTATATGGTGTTGAAGGCATGATACACCTCAGGCGCATCCTCTTCTGGGCGTTCATTGGAAAAGTAATACTGGTGTTCACCGTCAGTATCTTTTTTTCCAGGAAAGCGTTCAAGCCATTCCGCGACATTATTTCAAAGGTGAACAGTATTGGTGTTGAAAACCTGTCGCTTCGTTTGCATGAAAAAAACGGCAAGGATGAAATTGCTGCGCTGGCAAAGACATTTAACGGTATGCTGGACCGCCTGCAGACCGCGTTCGATATCCAGAATAACTTTGTGAGTAATGCGTCGCATGAATTAAAAACACCACTGACCAGGGTGATCGGGGAGGCGGAGATAGCACTCTCCAAACAACGCACGGCAGCAGAATACGAGCAAACCATTGCGGTGATCCTGAAAGAGGCGGAGAAGCTGGAATCCATGACCACCGCGCTTCTTGGGCTTGCACAATCTGGCTTCAACCGCAACCAGCTTAAGCTGGAGGATGTGCGGCTGGACGAGTTGCTTTTTGATATCAAGGACACGATCAACCGGATTGACCCGGGTAACCGCATCAGGCTCCTGTTTGGTGAGTTGCCATCCGATGAATCAAAGCTGAGCATCCATGGTAATTACCAGTTGCTGAAACTGGCTATCAGTAATATCATGCTCAATGCCTGTAAATATTCGAATAACCAGGAGGTAACCGTTTGCCTGCGCACCACCGCTACTGAAGTGGTGATTGAGATCACCGATATCGGGATTGGCATTCCGGAAGAAGATCTTAAACATGTATTTGTTCCGTTCTTCCGCGCGTCGAATACTTCCTCATTCAAAGGCTACGGCGTGGGGTTGCCCCTGTCGATGAATATTATCCGCCAGCACAACGGTAATATTAAAATGACCTCGGTCGAGGGAACAGGCACTACCGTGCTGGTTACACTTCCATTCTAACCAGATTCTCATTTTCATTTTAGGTAACATTAATCGGAGTCTTATGCGTCTCTAAAACGGATGATGCAGTTTTGCAGTGAACAAATTAATGAAGCAAAAAAACAGATCATGAGAAATGTATTAATCCCTACCGACTTTACCGTTCAGTCACTGCAGCTTGTACAGAAGGCCCTGGATGCGCTGGATCACCAGCCCACCAACATTATCCTGTTCCACGCCTTTGACATCAGTATGCAGTCACCCGAACTGCTTGGTTCATCACGCCGCCTTCCGTATGCTGAGGCGCTCACCGATGAGTTTCGCAATGGATGCCGCCGGCTGAAAACTACCTATGGGAAGTTCCTGAAAGAGGTGAACATCCGCCACATGTATGGCAGTACAGTAGCCGTGTTCCGCAATTTTATCGATGCCAATGATATTGACCTGATCATCTGCCCAAATGATTTTGTATTCAGCAAGGTCACTGAGTCCAGTGTAAACCCGGAGAAGATGTTCCGCAAATCCGGCACACCGGTAGTGCACCCGGTCATCCGTAAAACCACCTTTGTGCAACCAGAAAGTGAGCCGTTGGCGCAGACCATGGCCGTGCTGATCCGTTAACCCTTAATACCCTTTACATGTTACTGAAAAAAAATATACCGTTCTCCTATATCATGGGGAAGGTGAAGTATGAATTGCTGTTGGTTACCATCTATGCAATCATCATTGCGATCCTTTATGAAAATTATCACATCACCCGGATTACAATTCCCATTGCGATACCCGCTATACTTGGTACGGTAATTTCGTTGTTGCTTGGTTTCAGGAGCAACCAGGCATACGACCGCTGGTGGGAGGCACGTCATATCTGGGGTGCGATTGTCAATGACTCCCGCACGCTGGCCAGGCAGGTGATGTGCTTTACCGAAGTGGTGTACGAGGGTGACGAAGTGCAGCAGTTCCGTGAAAAGCTGATCAGGCGCCAGATCGGATGGAACTATGCGCTGGGACAGTTCCTTCGGGGGCAGAATGCAACCCGTGGACTGGAGCGTTACCTCGACCGGCATGAGCTGGATTTTATCCGTCATTATGACCATGTCCCCGCTGCCTTGCTGGAGTTGCATGCGCGTGACCTGCGGACTGCGCTCGAGAATGGATGGATCAACCGTTTTCAGCAGGTTGAACTTGACCGGACCATCAGCCGCCTGTGCGAGTCGATGGGTAAATGTGAGCGCATCAAGAACACGGTGTTTCCCGTTACGTACAGTATGTACATCCACTTTTCAATGCTGCTCTTTATTGCGCTGCTGCCCTTTGCGGTGATCCAGTATTTCGGTATGGTTGAAGTGCCGGTGGTGGTAGCGATCTCCACCTGTTTCCTGCTGATCGAGCAGATGGCTATCCACCTGCAGGAGCCGTTTGAAAATAAACCTACGGATACACCAATGACCAGTATCGCCAGGTCGATTGAGAAGAACCTGTCGCAGATGCTGCGTGACCAGGAGATCCTTGAAATCCGCGAAACGAATAAATTCTATGTTTTGTAGGGAAAAGTGGTAGTGTGGCTTTTCCCGGTTGTTTTCCTGTCAGCTATGAACGGAGGCCTGTTTCCAGGCCTCTTTTTTTATGTATGGCGGAGTGGTCATTTTTCCCTGGCAACTGCTGGTCGCAACGGTTGTGACTTGCGAGCGCTGGAACAAGGTATCATCGGCAACATCGATGTATCCGGAAGGAAGTATGTTATTTCCCGATGTTGTTGGTTCGGATATACTGGAGCATGCGGTCCGACTCCCAGCCCTCGTTGTATTTTTCATCGTTGATAAAAAAGGTAGGGGTTGCGTTCACACCACTGCGGATACCACTTTCAAAATCGTTGTCAACTTTTTGCGCCAGTTCTTCACTGCCGAGATCTTTCCTGAATTTATCCATGTCGAGATCCAGTTCTGCTGCCAGTTCCAGTAACATGGATTCACTGAGTTCATCCTGGTTTTCAAATATGAGGTCATGCATTTCCCAGAACCGCCCCTGCAGCGCAGCTGCCTCAGCCGCAATAGCAGCGATGACTGCTTCCGGATGTATTTTTTGTAAGGGAAAGTTCCTGAATACAAACTTCAACTGGTCGCCCAGTTCTTCCTGCAGGTGGTGGACTACCAGGTAGGCCCGTGCACAATGCGGGCACTGGTAATCGCCATATTTTACCAGTTCGATTGTGGCGTTGGGATTACCTTCTATATGGTCTGCATCTGAAACCGGGGGACGAAGTGCCATGATGTTTTATTTTTTACAAATAAACGATCAATTGGCTGGAATAAAAAAAAGGCGGGGGACTGAGCCGGAGCGGACGGGGTATGGCCTGTCCCTGGCAATGGCGGGCGCAGACAGTTCCGGTGTCAGATCTCAATGGAAAAATGGACGTAGGTCCCTTCGCCGGGAGAGGATTTTACATCCAGCTGTCCGCGCAGGTAATTGATCCGCGTATGGATATTTCCCCATCCCATGCCTTTTTTGGATGCGGCCTGTGTGATGTCAAAACCTTTCCCATCGTCTTCCACTGTGAT
>SDZZ01000044.1 GCA_004173255.1 Chitinophagaceae bacterium
CCGCTGGAAATGTTTGACGGCGCTGAACAGGGTGCTGTCAAACACGGTGGTGGTGTCGGGGATGGCAAGGTCACCCGTCAGGGCCAGCCTGGCCTTGACCTGGCGGATCGCCGCCGCTTTCTCGCCCAGTTTGTAGGCCGGCTTGTCAATACTGATACTATCCCATTTGCCCTGTTTTTCGAACGAATAATATTTGAGCAGCTCGGCTTTCAGGAGGTTGTATTGCCGGCTCACCGGTTCGTAGGCGTTGGCTCCCTTGCTGCCAATCATCGAATCGAGCAGGGCGGTGGGATTTACTTTTTTCCTTGGGATAAACCAGCCGAGGTCCTGTGCATCCAGTTTATTGTCACCCTGGTAGGCTTTGAGCGCATACCTGAAAAAGTACTCGGTGAGCAGCAATTCATATTTCAGCCGGTCGCCCGTTGCCACTTTATAGGCCAGGGTGTCGGGCCGCGAACTGATGGAATCGAGCAGTTGCCCGAGGACCGGGTTATACAGCGAACTGTCGCGGGCGTAACTGATAAACTGCGACTGCATATTCAGGAAACTGTGTGCCTGCTCGGCCAGGCCGGTGCTGTCGAACCAGGCATACTGGAAGTTGCGGCTGTTGTAAAAGCTCCTGATCCGTTCGGTCAGGCTGTCGCTCAGCGTTTCGCCGGTCATGAAGGTTTCCAGCTGGGTGCTGTCAAAAAACAGCGTGCTGAACGAGTTTTTCGCCACAATGGTGGTATCCCGGGGTAACACTTCAAAACTTGTTTCCTTGTTTTTACAGGAAAAAGCCAGGAAAAGGGACAGGGTGAGCAGGGGAACAAGGTGCTTCATGGCGGGCAAGTTAAGGATTAGGGGGGGATTCCACTTGTTATCCACCATCCCGGAAATCTTTATTTCTTATTTTATAATTAGTCTTCCGACCCTTACCTTTGCGGCCAAAATAACCCCTGGTTGCGGGGTTCCCCAAACAAAGACTATGGCAAAAGAAGGTAAAGTAAAACAGATCATTGGCGCCGTTATCGACGTTCAGTTCGATGGCGCACTTCCCGACATTTTTAACGCGTTGGAACTGACAAAGGAAAATGGCGACAAGCTGATCCTGGAAGTCCAGCAGCACCTTGGTGAAGACAGCGTCCGCACCATCGCAATGGATGGTACTGAAGGTCTTGTGCGCGGTGCCAAGGTTACTGATACCGGAAAAGGCATTACAATGCCTGTGGGTGATGCTATCAAAGGCCGCCTGTTCAATGTAACCGGTGATCCGATCGACGGATTGCCTGCAGTAAGCAAGGAGAATGGCCGTGCAATCCACGCCAAACCACCGGCTTTCGAAAACCTGAGTACAGCTTCTGAAATCCTGTTTACCGGAATCAAGGTTATTGACCTGATTGAGCCATACGCAAAGGGTGGTAAAATCGGTTTGTTCGGTGGTGCGGGTGTGGGTAAAACCGTACTGATCCAGGAGCTGATCAATAACATCGCGAAAGCATATGCCGGGGTATCTGTATTTGCCGGTGTAGGGGAAAGGACCCGTGAGGGAAATGACCTGATGCGTGAAATGATTGAAGCGGGTATCATGAAATATGGTGATGCCTTTAAACATAGCATGGAAGAAGGTGGATGGGACCTGTCTAAAGTGGACATGAACGAACTCGCTGATTCGAAAGCGACCTTCGTGTTCGGACAGATGAACGAACCTCCTGGTGCACGTGCACGTGTGGCTCTTTCCGGTCTGACGATCGCTGAGTACTACCGTGACGGTGATGGCCAGGGCAAGGGACGTGATATCCTGTTCTTCGTTGATAATATCTTCCGTTTCACCCAGGCTGGTTCCGAAGTATCGGCCCTTCTTGGACGGATGCCATCGGCGGTAGGATACCAGCCTACACTGGCTACCGAAATGGGTCTGATGCAGGAACGTATCACTTCTACTAAAAATGGATCGATCACTTCCGTACAGGCCGTGTATGTACCTGCGGATGACCTTACCGATCCGGCTCCTGCAACCACTTTCGCCCACCTTGATGCCACTACGGTATTGAGCCGCAAGATTGCGGATCTGGGTATCTATCCTGCGGTGGATCCATTGGATTCAACTTCACGGATCCTGATGCCTCAGGTAGTTGGTGACCTCCATTACAATACAGCAAACAGGGTTAAACTGATCCTGCAGCGTTATAAAGAGTTACAGGATATCATTGCCATCCTCGGTCTGGATGAACTGAGTGACGAAGACAAACTGACTGTATCCCGTGCGCGTAAGGTTCAGCGTTTCCTTTCACAGCCGTTCTTCGTGGCGGAAGCCTTTACCGGTCTGAAAGGGGTGCTTGTGCCGATCGAGGAAACGATCCGTGGTTTCAACATGATCATGGACGGTGAAGTGGACGAGTATCCTGAAGCAGCGTTCAACCTGGTTGGTACTATCGATGATGCCATCGAGAAAGGTAAGAAGCTGATGTCGCAGGCTCAAGGGTAATTGATTGGGACCATGTCCCGTTAAAATTTGTATTGGTAATTATGAATCTTGAAATATTAACACCGGATAAAAAGCTTTACAGCGGCGAAGTCTACGGCGTGCAGATGCCAGGCATCAGCGGTAGTTTCGAAGTGCTGGAAAAGCACGCTCCGTTGGTGAGTGCGCTGAAAGCGGGTCGTGTAAAGGTGTTGAAGGATAAAAATAACCACGTTTCTTTTTTCGATATCCAGGGTGGTTTTGTGGAAGTGCTCAACAACAAGGTGACGGTGCTGGTTGAAGGCGCGGTTGCGGTTGAATCTGCTTCGTAAGATAGTCCTGGTAGTATAAATTTAAAATCCCGTTCCGACGATTGTTGGAACGGGATTTTTTTATGTGATAACCGGACTGGAAAAGGAGTTTGTTTGGTCATGACCATACACGCCGGGTTACATCGTGTTTCCGGTTGCCTGTCGTTTTTTCAGTTGTTCATCGGCATAACCAAATACCTTTTTCATCAGGTCAGTTTTGCGGAACTCCAGTTTGGTGCGGATGTTTACTTCCTCTTCGGCTACTTTAGTGAACATGCCATCAATCACACGCGCGGCAAGGAAATCGGTGAGGCTTGGTTCCAGTTTGGTAGTTACCAGCGGGATCTTGTTATAGATGCTGACCAGGTTTCCCCATTCGCGGTTTGCCCCGTTCAGGTTAGCCGTGCTGTCCACTATCGGGCGAAAGGCGTTCATCAGTTGGGGAGACATGGTTGTTTTGAAATAATCGGTGGCAGCCCGTTGGTTTTCCGTTACGAGCAAACCGGTCACATCCCGCAGGCTCATCTGTTTAACCGAATTAAGGAAAATCGGCTTAGCGGCCACTACGGCGTCTTTCATGGCGGTGGTGAATTTGGCGGTCACCTGGTTCAGCAGGTTGGTCATACCCAGGTCGCGTAACGTTTTCTCAATTTTTGCAGCGTCTCCTGGTAAGGCAAAACGAAGCAGTGCATTACCCTGTGAAGGGTTGGCAAATGCGTCAAAGCCGGTGTAGAGCCCCTGGGTCAGCGCGTCTTTCAGTCCACCGGCCATTTCAAATTCAGTCGGGCTGATCGCCGATATCACTTTGTTCAATGTTTCGCACGAGGATAAGACAAGTACCAGTGACAAGGCAGTTGCGGTAAGGATTTTTTTCATAGATCAAAGTTAGGGGAAGTGCCAGCGAATGGGTTATTAATTCAACTGCGGATCGATGGGGTAGTTGATCATCATTTCGTATTCACCACCCAGGTGGCGCAGTGACTCCTTCCAGATTTCGGATGTTTCGGGATGGAATAAAAGTTTACGCGTTGCTTCGGCGGTCAGCCAGGTTTTTTCTTTCATCTCTTCATCCAGCTGGCCGGCACTCCATCCGGAATAACCGATGAAGAAGCGGATCTTGCGTTCTTCAATTTCGCCATTCTTGAGCATTTCCACGAGTTTGCTGAAGTCGCCACCCCAGTAAACACCGTTGATTACTTCGGTACCACCAGGAATCTCCTCGGGGTATTGATGGATAAAATGGATGCTGTCTTTCTGGACTGGTCCGCCGTAAAAAACGGGGAACTGCTGGTGCACGCCGGGTAACAGTTCGTCCAGCGTATTTTCATATGACCGGTTCAGTACAAACCCGAAACTGCCATCCTCGCGGTGCTCGCAAAGAAACACTACTGTGCGGAGGAAATTCGGATCCTTGAGGAAAGGATCGGCTATCAGTATTGCGCCTGCCTTTGGTTCAATCATACTTCAATTTAGTATATAAAATGATTTCCGAAAAACGTTTGTTTGCAACATTTTCCGGCTGAGGGCAGTTTAAATCCGCGTTAAAAAAGAGCCATGCCGGACAAACGGTTATGGGGTTGCCGCCCGCCTGCCTATTTTTGCAGATGGAGGCTGGTACTCAAAAACATTTTATCTTTCCATAAAGTGAACACGTTTTGAAAAGAATTTTTACGGTGATTACCATCCTGATCAGTATCTCCCTGATCGGGATCATTTTCATACAGATCTCCTGGCTCAGGAATATGATCATCCTGCAGGAAGACCAGGTTACGGATAAAATACAACAGGCATTGAACATTGTCGGGGATGACCTCCGTCAGTACAAGGGAAACTATATGAGTCTCAACCGGACCGGCAATCCGAATGCGCTCATGTTTGATGATCTCACTTCTGAGTTCCTTAAGCCGGTTACATTGGGCAAACGGTTCAGCGGTGCGGAAATTGACCAGAAGATCCGCGAAGCGTTCAAAAAGGTGAAACTGGAAAAGATGAACTATGAGTTCATGCTGGCCACGTTCAGTCCGCGGACCGATGCCGTAGCGCGCGCAGAGCGGATTTCAAAGAACTTTGCGCGTGAGTTTGAGGACAGCGTCAACAACCTTCAGCGTTCCTACCCCTTGTTTGCACCCAGCGGTTCCGCTGCAGAAAACCTGGCGGAAGATGAGGTGCTGAGTATAGTTGCCCTCAACTGGAAAAGTTTTGCGGTGAAGTCGCTGAAGTACCGCATCCTGACGGCAGTTATTTTTACCATCATTATCATTACGGCGTTTTACCTGACGGTCCGTACCATGTTGCGCCAGAAAAAACTGGGTGAAATAAAAAATGATTTCATCAATAACATGACGCATGAATTCAAAACACCGATCGCCACCATTTCATTGGCGGTCGATGCAATGAAGAATGAAAAGGTGTTGCAGGACCGGACCAAAATCAGCTATTTCAGCAGCATCATCAAGGAAGAGAACCAACGGATGAACCGCCAGGTAGAAACCATACTGAAGGCGTCACAGCTGGAACGGCAGGAAGTGGACCTGAACATGCAGCCATTGCACGTACATAAAGTGATTACGGATGTGGTGGAAAACTTCGCGTTGCAGCTGCATGAAAAGCAGGGTAGTGCCGAGCTGAGCCTGCAGGCAGCCAATGACCTTATCAATGCCGATGAAGTACATTTTTCCAACCTGATCAACAACCTGATCGATAACGCGGTGAAGTATTCGAAAGAAAATGTACCGCTGAAAATCAAACTCACTACTACCTCGTCCGATAAATTACTCACTATCCGGGTGGAGGATAACGGGATTGGTATGAGCAAGGAAACGATCAAGCGCGTGTTCGAACGGTTCTACCGGGCACATACCGGTAACCTGCATAATGTAAAAGGCTTCGGTCTTGGATTGAGTTATGTGAAAACGATGGTGGAAGGTCATGGCGGCGCTGTGCGGGTAGACAGTGTGCTTGGCCGCGGAAGTATTTTTATTGTTGACTTCCCGTTGTATAAGGAGAAAGCCTGATCAGGCATCCATCACCATAACTGAGAAAACGGAATCCATGATCCATTGCATACCGGTACATCGTTTTCCATTCATCACCCACCAGTGCGGCAATCAGGAGTAACAAGGTCGATTTCGGCTGGTGGAAATTGGTCACCAGTGCATTGATAATCCTGAACCTATAACCGGGTGCAATGAGGATCCGGGTCTTCGCTACGAAATTATCTTTCCCGTTTTTTTCCATCCATGCGAGTAATGAAGCGAGCGCCTCCGCAGCCGTTGTTGTTGACGGATTTTCGTAAGGGTCCCATTGTTCAACGACGGGAAAATCATCACCCAGTTTCCCGGCCGCGGCCTGAATGCCAAACCAGTAAAGGCTTTCCAGCGTACGCAGGCTGGTGGTCCCTACTGCCGTAATACCGTTGGGCAAGTGGTTGAGCAGTGCTTCAATAGTTTCGCGTGGTACATCGATCAGTTCGGCATGCATGTCGTGGCCCGACATCTGTTCGCTGCTTACCGGCTTGAATGTACCGGCGCCTACATGCAGGGTAACATATGTTCTGTCAATTTTTTTTTCGTCCATTGACCGGAAGATTGCAGGGGTAAAATGAAGCCCTGCAGTTGGTGCGGCAACTGATCCTGCGGCGGCTGCGTAGATGGTCTGGTAACGATCCTGGTCCAGTGCACCTGCCTTCCGTTTGATGTAGGGAGGCAATGGCATGTCGCCTGCATAATGCAGCAGTTCTGCGAAGGACATGTGTTCGTCATTCCAGGTAAGTTCGATAACGGTGTCATTTGCCCTTCGTTCACTGAACAATGCCTGCAGTATCAATTCCTTTCCATTGACGGTTATCTTCTTTTCGAGAATGGTGCCGTGTTTCCATTTGGATGCGCCGCCTACCATGCAGACCCAGAGTACCGAGCCCTGCCTTGACATGGCAGTTGGCAGGTCGGGGTACTGGTTATGTGGCTCCAGGCAAAAAATTTCTATCCGTGCACCCGAAGCCTTGTAAAAAAGCAACCGTGCTTCAATGACTTTGCTGTTGTTGAAGACCGTGAGGCTGCCGGGTTGAAGATGGCTGGCAAGGTTGCGGTACACGTCTTCCGAGACCTGGCCGTTTTGCCACAGCAGCAGCCGGGAGGAGTCCCGTTCGGGCAGGGGGAATTCGGCGATCCGGTCGGCGGGAAGGTGGTATGTATAATCGGAGATGGAAAGCTGGCTGGGATGCATAGTTCGACTGACTGTCGGTTTTAGGCGCACGAAAGTAACAGTTTATCCACCGCAATCCACAGGAAATCCACATCATTTTCTCCACTTTTCAACGCTAAAATGACTGTAACGCAACGCAGGTAAACCCCTCAGGGCACAGGTTTCCTGTGGAAAAAATAAAAAATCAAAAATTTGGAACGGTAGTGGGAAAAAGTGTTATTTTGTGTGAATTAGTGGGTGAGTTCTCCAATTGATTGATAATGATAGACATTCTAGGCGGATATTCCGGCACTTTGGATCCCAAAGGCCGATTTCTTCTGCCGGCAAACTTTAAAAAGCAATTGTCGGAGGAAGAGGGAGTACGCTTCGTAATGACTAAGGGATTGGATGGATGTGTGAGTTTATTCACCATGGCAAACTGGGTTCCTTTTAAGGCGAAGGTCGGCAGTCTGAACGGATTTTCGGAGAAGCAGCGGGTGGTCAAACGGTTTTTCCTGGACAACGCTGCGTATGTGGAGCCGGATACGGCGGGAAGGCTGCTGGTGCCGCAGGACCTGAAAGAATTCGGGGGACTGACCAAGGAACTGACGATGACCTGGAACGATGACCATTTAGAAATCTGGGATAGTAAAAAGTACAAACAGCTCTTTGACTCGATCTCACTGGCCGATATAAGCCGGCTGACCGATGAAGTGCTTGGAGGCAACGATCTGAAGATCTGAACCACAAAAGCTGCCTGGTTGATATGAAAAAGAAGAACAGAAAAGAACAGCAGACATCAACTGGCGAAACCGGGACACCCGTCCCTGACGAAACTTCAACGGCAGTTTACCATGTGCCGGTGTTGCCATCGGAAACAATCGACGGATTGGCCATCAAACCCGACGGCGTGTATGTTGACTGCACCTTTGGCGGTGGCGGCCATTCAAAACTGATCCTGGCGCAACTCGGTCCGGCCGGACGCCTCATTGCGTTTGACCAGGATGAAGATGCCCGTCGGAACCTGCCG
Source organism: Chitinophagaceae bacterium (assembly GCA_004173255.1). Taxonomy (GTDB): domain Bacteria; phylum Bacteroidota; class Bacteroidia; order Chitinophagales; family Chitinophagaceae; genus JBEVJC01. Next base: position 7,967 of record SDZZ01000044.1, read on the forward strand.
GATGATGAACGCGTGTTGTTTATCCCCCAGAATTTCCGCCACCTGCAGCGATTCCTGCGATTGCAGAATGTAGTAGTGGTTGACGGCATCCTGGCCGATCTGGGTGTAAGCAGTCATCAGTTTGATGAGGCTGCCCGCGGATTCTCCACCCGTTTTAACGCGGCGATGGATATGAGGATGGACCAGCGCCAGCCACTGACGGCGTTCGAAGTGATCAACACCTACACCGAAGCAAGGCTGCACAAGCTGTTCGAGTTATACGGCGAGGTGACCAATTCGAAAACGCTGGCAAAAACAATTGTCAATGTCCGCAACCATGTATCGCTGCAGACCATTGACGGGTTTAAGCAGGCCGTCCGGGAGATTGTGAAAGGAAACCCCCATAAGTATTTTGCCCAGGTTTTCCAGGCGTTGCGCATTGAGGTAAATGATGAATTAGGTGTATTGAAAGAAATGCTGCAACAGCTTCCAAAACTACTCAAACCCGGTGGCCGCGCGGCCATCATCACTTTCCATTCACTGGAGGACCGGTTAGTAAAAGATTTTTTCAGGAGAGGCACATTTGATGAGCCTGTCGAGAATGCTTTTACCCATGACGCAACCACCAATGAACTGGTAACAATAACAAAGAAGCCGGTAACGGCATCGGAAGAAGAAATAAAGACCAACCCCCGGTCACGCAGTGCGAAACTGAGGGTTGCGGAAAAAATAATGATGGTGTAGGGATGCAGATTCCTCCGGAATGACAAGAGGGGAGATTTCGGGCGAAAGATTCCTCCGGAATGAAAAGGGGGAGATTTCGGGCGAAAGATTCCTCCGGAATGACAAGGAATGACAACAATTTATTAAACCTGAACGATGGAAGAAACAGCCAGCCATCCGGAAACGGAAACTAAAAAAAGCCCGCGCCTCAAAGGCGTGAAGCGCTGGCTCAACTACCAGTCGGTCGTAAAACAGGTCCCCTTTTTTTTATTCCTTACCGTACTGGCGGTGGTTTATATCTACAACGGACACCTGGCTGATAAAACCATCCGCAACATCAACCGCACAGCAAGGGAAGTAAAGGAACTGCAGCACGAGTTCAAGACGGTTAAAAGCGAAGTGATGTTCCGCAGCAAACAAAGCGAACTGGTCAAAGCGGTGGAACCGCTCGGCCTGAAGGAACTGGCTCAATCGCCCGTCATCCTGGAAGCGGCAAAAGAAGAAAAGAATTAACTGATCGCCCCTGGACGGGGGCGATCGGTGTATAATAAAGAACGCATTGGATACAAAACGCGACATATTATGGAGAGTGTATGTAAGCTTCATCGGCATCGTGGTGCTGTGTGTCTTCATCCTCGGCAAGGCGTTTTATATCCAGCGGGTACAGGGCGACCACTGGCGCAGTATGAGCGACAGCATGCACCAGCGTATTGTTGAACTGGATGCCGACCGGGGAACCATTTACAGCGAAGACGGACAGATGCTGAGTACTTCGCTGCCACAATTTGATATCTACCTGGATTTCCAGGCAGACGGACTAAGGGATAAAAACGGGAAAGTGTTTCGCGAAAACATTGACTCGTTTGCCTACGCAATGGCCTCCTTCTTTAATGATAAAACCAAAAGCCGCTACCTGCTTGAATTGAAAGAGGGCTACCGCAAGAAAAGCCGCTACTACGCATTGAAGAAGAAGATGTCGTTCGAGGATTATAAAGCATTCCGCCAGTTTCCCCTGGTGCGGCTGGGTCGCAACAAGAGCGGGGTGATTGTGGAGGAAAGCAGCATCCGCTTATCGCCATTCGGACTGCTGGCCAACAGGACCATCGGTCTTTCGAGGGAACACATCGCCAGCAACGGAAAGGTCAAAAAACAGAATGTGGGACTGGAAAAAAGTTACGATAGCCTGCTGACCGGACAGAAAGGACAACGCCTGGTTCGCTATACATCTGCCGGGCCGATTCCGCTGGAGGGCTTTGAAACAGAACCGGAAAACGGCAAGGATATTTTCACCACCATCGATGTGAACATACAGGATATTGCCGAAAACGCATTGCTTAAACAAATGGAGTTTTCCGAAGCGCAGTACGGTACCTGCATGGTGATGGAAACAAAAACGGGTAAACTGAAAGCCATCGCCAACCTCGGCCGCCGGCCGGACGGCTCGTACTGGGAAGATGATAATTACGCGTTGCGTGTAACGGAACCTGGTTCAACCATCAAACTGGTAACGCTGCTGGCCGTACTCGATAAAGGAACATCAAAACTGGATGACCTGGTTACCGTGGGAAAAGAAGGACACATGGTGGTAGGTCCAAGGGATATCAACGATGCAGAACGCTCGCCAAAGGAAGTACTGACCGTGGAAGAATGTTTTGCGCATAGTTCGAACGTGGGAATGGGATGGCTCGCCAACAAGGCATTTGCGCAAAACCCGGCCGAGTTCCGGGACTACCTGCACAAATACCATATGGATGTAAAATCACCGGTTGATTTAAATAATATTCCAAACCCTCGTCTCGCCCCGCTGGCCCGTAACAGCGGAGGCGTGATGAATATGATCACCATGAGTTTTGGTTATGCAGTTCAGGTGAGCCCCTTACAAACCCTCACCCTGTACAATGCGGTGGCCAACCAGGGAAAAATGATGAAGCCATACCTGGTCAACAGTATCAGGCAGGACGGAAAAGCAATCAAGGAGTTTGCGCCAACTGTAATGGAAGAAAGTATTGCGGCACCGGGTGTGATCAAAGCCGCACAGCAGAGTATGGAAATGGTGATCACGGAAGGAACCGGCAAGTACGCATTCAAGGATATGAATTTCCCGATAGCAGGGAAAACCGGTACTGCCCACGTGGCTGATGGCGATACCAAATACGGACACGGGGTTTACCAGGCATCGTTTGTCGGATACTTTCCGGCCAACGATCCGCAGTATACGTGCATAGTGGTAATCAGGTCGAAACCACATGCGGCCATCCATTATGGTGGAACACTTGCTGGTCCTGTGTTTCGCGAAGTAGCCACCAAGCTGTATGCGATGTACGTACCGGTGAAGGTCCCGGTTATGTTTGCTGCAAAAAAAGACAGCAGCAACTTTTATTATGCCGGTGGTACGGAAGACCTGAAAAATGTATACAGCCGGATGGATCTGAAATACAGTGATTCCACCGCGGGTGACTGGTCATCGGTATTATACACCCGCAATGACACGCGACCGGTGATGAAGGATAAACAACTGGCAAAAAAGACCATGCCGGATGTGAAGGGAATGGGCCTGCGCGATGCGCTGTACCTGCTGGAAACGATGGGAGTGAAAGTGTCGGTGACAGGTAAGGGAAAAGTAAAAACACAAAGCCTGCAGCCGGGAACTGTTTTGACAAAAGGCGCGGCAGTGGTGCTGGAACTGATCTGAACGGATACCAATTGATAAAAGTGCCGGTAAAATCCGGGTTAATTATAAAGAACGACCGTGTTATTAAGAGACATACTATATAAAGTACCAATACGGTCAGTGAAGGGAAGCACTGAAACAGAGATCATTGACATCCAGATTGATTCAAGGAAAGTAACAAAGGGTACACTCTTCGTTGCGGTGAAAGGGGCAGCGGCCGACGGACATGGTTTTATTGAGAAGGCAATTGCCAGTGGCGCTGTCGCGATTGTAGGTCAAACAGAGGCCGGCAGCAACGAAGATGTGGTGTATGTGCAAACGGAAAACAGTGCGATGGCCGCAGGTATCATGGCCCATAATTTTTTTGGCCAGCCGTCGGAGTCCATCAAGCTGGTGGGAGTGACAGGTACCAACGGAAAGACTACGGTGGCCACGTTGTTGTTCAAGCTCTTTTCCACGCTGGGATATAAATGCGGATTGGTCAGCACCGTGGAAAACAGGATCGGGGAAGCGGTGATTGAGGCCACACATACCACACCGGATGCTGTCAGCCTGAACCGGTTGCTGAAACAGATGCAGGAGGAAGGTTGCTCGCATGTATTCATGGAAGTGAGTTCACATGCAGTTCACCAGGGACGGATTGCCGGGTTGTCATTTGCCGGTGGCCTGTTTACCAATATCACTCATGACCACCTGGATTACCACAAAACGTTTGATGAGTATATCCGGGTGAAAAAAATGTTCTTTGATTCGTTGCCTTCGGCTGCATTCGCCATCAGCAATGCCGATGATAAACGTGGAACGGTGATGCTGCAGAATACCAATGCAAAACGGCACCTGTACAGCCTGCGTACGCTGGCCGATTTCAAGGGGCGTATTGTGGAAAATTCACTGGGCGGACTGATCATGACCATTAACGACCAGGAGGTACACTTCCGCATGATTGGTGAGTTCAATGCCTACAACCTGCTGCTGGTATATGGTGCAGCCATCTGCCTGGGGGAAGACAAACAGGAAGTACTGCGTTGCCTGAGTATGCTGACGGGTGCGGAAGGAAGGTTTGACTACAGTGTGTCAGCGAAAGACCGGGTGATCGTTATTGTGGATTATGCGCACACACCCGATGCATTGCTGAACGTGCTTACCACTATCCAGAAACTGAAAAAAGGATATGAAAAGGTGATTACGGTGGTAGGATGCGGGGGCGACAGGGACAAAACCAAAAGGCCGGTGATGGCAGATGTGGCTTGTGAACATAGTGACCGCGTCATTTTCACCAGCGATAACCCGAGGAGTGAAGATCCGGCACAGATCATAAAGGATATGGAAGAGGGACTGCCCGCCGCAGCACGCAGGAAATATATTTCGATTGTGGACAGGCGCGAGGCGATCAAGACAGCGATCAGCCTTGCAGGAAAAGATGATATCGTGCTCATTGCAGGCAAGGGGCACGAAAAGTACCAGGATATAAAAGGGGTGAAGATCCATTTTGACGATAAGGAAGTAGTGCAGGAAGTGTTTGAATTGCTGGATAAATAGCGCTGCAGTGCAATGAATGCAACGTACGGTGGCGCAGCAGGAACAGGTTGTACGGTTTGTTACATAAGTAAAAGAAGTAAGGAAGATGTTATATCATTTATTTGAATGGTTTGCCAGGCAAAAGATCAAGTTCCCCGGTAGTGAGCTGCTCCAGTTCCAGACCGTACGGGTACTGCTTGCCCTGCTCCTTTCGCTGGTGATCACCTTGCTTTTCGGAAAAAAACTGATCAGGATGCTGTCGAGGCGCCTGGGTGGTGAAACAGTACGTGACCTCGGACTCGCGGGCGAACAACAGAAGAAGGGTACGCCAACGATGGGCGGGATCATCATTATCCTCGGTATCATGGTGCCGACCCTGCTGTTTGCCAACCTGTCGACCGTATATGTATGGCTGATGCTCATCGCAACGGTCTGGCTCGGAATCATCGGCTTCGTGGATGACTACCTGAAACTGCGGGCAAAGAAAATTGCCGTGCAGCAGGGCATTGCTTATAAGAAAGGCGATAAGGACGGCCTGGCCGGATGGTTCAAGGTTTTTGGGCAGGTGGGTCTCGGTATTCTTGTCGGTTCGGTTTTATACTTCAACAGTGAAGTAAAGATCTGGAGGGAATACGTGGGTACACCAGCCGCATCGGATACCTCGGTCCATCGGATCCCGGTCAATGGTACGGTAAAATATTTTGTTGAATCGAAGGACCCCATCACCACCATCCCGTTTGTGAAGGACCACGAATTCAACTACACAAAACTGTTACCACAGGCTCTTTGGAAATATAGCTGGGTACTGTATATACTGGTTGTAATATTTATCATAACGGCCGTATCGAATGGTGCGAATATAACGGACGGTATCGACGGACTGGCAACGGGTACCTCGGCATTGATCGGGGTGTGCCTGGGCATATTCGCCTATGCCAGCGGTAACTTTTTGTTCGCCGATTACCTGAACATCATGTATATACCGAACCTGGGCGAGTTGTCGATCTATATTGCCGCCATGATCGGGGCCTGTATCGGGTTTCTGTGGTATAACTCGTATCCCGCGCAGGTTTTCATGGGCGATACGGGCAGCCTTACCCTTGGCGGGGTCATTGCATCAATCGCCATCATTGTGCATAAGGAGTTGCTGATCCCGATTTTCTGTGGTGTATTCCTGGTAGAACTGGTGAGTGTGATGATGCAGGTAAGTTATTTCAAGTATACGAAGAAGAAAACGGGTGTGGGTAAACGGATTTTCCTGATGAGTCCCCTGCACCACCATTACCAGAAGAAGGGATATCATGAGGCAAAGATTGTAACGAGGTTCTGGATCCTGACCATTTTCTGTGTGCTGTTAAGTATAGCAACGCTCAAACTCCGGTAAGGGAATTGTTCCACCGGCCAAGACATAAACATCCATCCAATACCTCCGAATAACCAGATCCTGCAACTTATTGTGGTGCATTACCAGACTAATGCTTGTGAAGAACCAATTTTTTTCCGTGCTTGAATTGTTATGGGTAAACGAATAGTCATACTGGGTGCCGGCGAAAGCGGTGTAGGGGCAGCAATCCTTGCCAGGAAGCAAGGTTATGACGTGTTCGTTTCAGACGGAGGGTCTTTGAAAGAACTGTATCGTAATGAACTGGTGAATGCCGGGATCGAGTTTGAGGAAGGGGCGAACACGGAAGAAAAAATCCTCAATGCGGATGAAGTAATGAAGAGTCCGGGTATCCCTGAAAAAAATGCGCTGGTTAAAAAAATCCGCGCGAAAGGGATACCGGTCATCAGCGAGATTGAACTGGCTTACCGGTTTAAAGGGGACAGCAGGATTGTGGCGATCACCGGCAGCAATGGGAAAACCACCACTACTGCACTGATGTACCATATCTGTGAAAGGGGCGGGCTCGATTGCGCCATGGTTGGCAATATCGGGTTCTCTTTTGCAAGGCAGGTGGCAGTGGATCCGAAACAGTGGTATGTGATCGAGATCAGCAGTTTCCAGCTCGATGATATTGTGGAGTTCAGGCCCGATGTGGCGATCCTCACCAATATCACGGAAGACCACCTGGACCGTTACGATTATAAGTTCGAGAACTATATAAGGAGCAAGTTCCGGATAGTGATGAACCAGCGGGAAACCGACCGGTTTATTTACAACCTGGACGACGAGGTGACGATAAAGTACCTGAATCAATTTGAAATTTTCGCAAACCAACTGCCAATAAGCATGAAAACAGAAGTAACCAAGGGAGCATTTATCAAGGACGGGGACATGTACGTAAGGACGGGAGAAGATTTCACCAGTATGAGTGTGTATGACTTTGCACTCAAGGGCAAACACAATCAATACAACACAATGGCAGCATGTGTAGCCGGATCGACCATGGACATCCGCAAGGAGAAAATCCGTGAAGCGGTGCAGGATTTCCAGAGCCTCGAACACCGGATGGAGCCAGTGGCAACCGTCCGCGGGGTAGAGTTTATCAACGACAGCAAGGCGACCAATGTGAACTCGACCTGGTATGCACTGGAAAGCATGACCAAACCGGTGGTGCTGATCCTTGGCGGGGTAGACAAGGGGAACGATTACTCACTGATCAGTGAACTGGTCAGGGAAAAAGTAAAGGCGATCATTTGCCTGGGTACCGATAACCAGAAGATCCATGAAGCTTTTGGTGAAATGGTTAACCCGATCGTGGATACAGGCAGCGCAGTTGATTCCGTGCAGGCTGCTTTTCATTTTGCTTCAAAAGGGGATGTGGTGCTGCTGAGTCCGGCCTGCGCCAGCTTCGATCTTTTCAAGAACTATGAAGACCGGGGAAACCAGTTTAAATCGGCAGTAAAGGATTTGTAATTGTCATCGGAGGTTCCTACGGAATGACAAGGTTGTCATCGGAGGTTCCTACGGAATGACAGGGTTGTCATCCCGGAGGGAACAGACAGGGTTGTCATCCCGGAGGGAACAGACAAGGTTGTCATCCCGGAGGGAACAGACAGGGTTGTCATCCCGGAGGGGACAGACAAGGTTGTCATCCCGGAGGGAACAAAAGTTAAAACCAATGGATTTAATAAAAGACATACGATTCAGCGAGCTGCGGAATTTCAACACCCGCAGCCTGATCAGCAAGACCCGCGGTGACAAAGTCATCTGGGCCCTGGTGGTGCTGCTTGCGCTGGTGTCTTTACTTGCAGTGTACAGTGCAACGGGTTCGCTTGCCTATAAAAACTACAAAGGAAACACGGAAGTGTACCTGTTCAAGCAGGTAATATTTATCCTGCTTGGCGTAGGTATCATCTATTTTGCTCACCTGGTCAATTACAATGTGTACTCCAGGGTGGCAACTATCCTGTTCCTGCTTACCATCCCCTTGCTGTTCTACACCCTTTTCTTTGGTGTGAAAATGAATGAAGGAAGCCGGTGGATCAGGCTGCCGCTGATCAATATGACCATGCAGACTTCCGACCTGGCCAAGCTGGCGTTGTTTATGTACCTCGCCCGTTTGCTGAGTAAGAAACAGGAAGTGATCAAAAGCTTTAAAAAAGGTTTCCTGCCCGTGATCACACCCGTGGCAATTACCTGTATGCTGATTGCACCGGCCAACCTGTCGACCGCCCTGCTACTCGGTGCCAGTTGCCTGATGCTGATGTTCATCGGGCGGGTGAGCACAAAACACTTGCTGCTGGTGGTAGGTATCGCGCTCATCCCGATCGCTTTGCTCATTGTGGCAGCCATGGCCCAGCACAAGGAAGGTGATGAAACTGCAGCAACAGGTAAGGCCGCCACATCGGGGGTGTTTGTGCGTGTACAGACCTGGATCGGCCGGGTAGAAAACTTTATGTATGGTGGCAAGGACGCGGATGATGATGAAATGTACCAGGTAAACCAGGCCAAGATCGCCATTGCAAAAGGCGGCTTGCTCGGGGTTGGACCCGGTAACAGCACCACGCGTGATTACCTGCCGCAGGCTTATAACGATTTTATTTTCGCCATCATTATAGAAGAGTATGGTTTTATCGGGGGCATGTTCATCGTGTTCATTTACCTGGTATTCCTTTACCGGTGCATCCGGATTTTTAAACGATGTCCGTTTGCTTTCGGTGCCTTTCTCGCACTGGGTCTCAGTTTCACACTGGCTATCCAGGCAATGGCGAATATGGCAGTAACCGTCAATCTTTTCCCGGTAACAGGGGTAACACTTCCGCTGGTAAGTATGGGGGGATCGAGTTTCCTGTTTACCTGCCTGGCCATCGGGATTATCCTGAGTGTGGCAAGGAACGTGGAGAAAACGGAAGGCCTTTCAGTGGTGACGAACGCAAACAAGGAAGTTGAACAAGCGGTGTAAAATTTAAAGAGTGATTGGTAAAAAGAGAATCATTATAGCAGGTGGCGGCACGGGAGGACATATTTTCCCGGCGATTGCCATTGCAAATGCGCTGGTGAAAATGGATGACCAGGTGGAAATCCTTTTTGTCGGGGCCCGGGGTAAAATGGAAATGGAAAAAGTGCCGCAGGCAGGATACAAAATCGAAGGGATCAGTATCGCCGGGTTCAACCGAAGTTCTTTGATAAAAAATGCCGGCCTGCCTTATAAACTGCTAAAAAGTTTTTTACAGGTACGGTCCATTTTCCGGCAGTTTACTCCCGATGCCGTGATCGGTGTTGGTGGTTACTCCAGTTTCCCTGTGCTGAAATATGCACAGACCAGGGGCATACCCACTTTTATCCATGAGTCCAATTCGTTTGCGGGTAAGAGTAATATGATGCTGGGGAAAAAGGCAACGAAAGTTTTTACCGGTACGGAAGGCATGGAAAAATTTTTCCCTCCCGCAAAGATCATGGTTACCGGTAACCCGGTGCGTTCATCGATTGTGCAGTCGGATGTGACCAGGGAGGAAGGGATTGAGTTGTTTTCGCTGGAGAAAGACCGTAAAACAGTGCTGGTAG
>SDZZ01000045.1 GCA_004173255.1 Chitinophagaceae bacterium
ATCCAGGATGAGGAGGGTAAACTGTTCCGTTTTGCCTGGAAAGAAGAAGGGAAAAAGGAATCGTCGAAGTTTGCGAAGTCCGGCGATTATGAAGACCTGGCAATTATCGGTGGTACCGTATTCGTGCTGAAAAGTAACGGTGTCATTTTTTCATTTGCACTGGCCGATGCCATTTATGAAGAAATTGATTCGGTATATGAATGGAAAGGCCTGCTACCCAAAGGCGGCGATTTTGAGTATGAGGGTATGTATGGTGATGAACGCGACGGCAAACTCTATGTAATCTGTAAAAGCTGTAAAGGCAATAAAAAGAATGAAACGGTATCGGGGTTTATATTCCAGCCCGGCCCCGATGCATCGGCCCAACCCGTTGCCAGTGGCACGTTTGAAATCGATGTGGAAGCAATCAAACCTTTCAGTGGTAAGGTGAAAAACGGTTTCCGCCCTTCAGGGCTGGCACGTAACCCAACCACTGGCGAATGGTATATTATTTCAGGGGTCAATAAATTGCTGGTCATAACGGGGCCCGACTGGAAAGTGAAAGGTGCACATCACCTCAGCGGTAATACCTTTAACCAGCCGGAAGGGATTACGTTCGACCAGCAGGGCAACCTCTATATTTCAAATGAAGGCGATGATATAACCGATGGCAATGTGCTCCGGTTTAACCTTAAACCAAAACGATGAAACAACTTTACCTTTTATTTTTTTCGGTCATGGTAGTTGCAAATGCGGAGGCGCAATTGACCGATAGTGTAACCGTGCCGGTTCACGCATCCTACAATGAAAAAGGAAAGTTCCATCGCTGGTTGTTTGGTGAAAATTACCGGAAGGAATGGTCGGCCCCCACTACGTTACCCATCATCCACCTCTCCACCTTTAATGGTGGATTAAAACCATTGCAGCTCGGGGGCGGTATGCAATCCAAATCGCTCCGGCTGGTGGACAAAGAAGGAAAGGAATGGGTGATCCGCAGCGTGGAAAAAACGCCGGATTCCCTGCTGCCACCAACCTTGCGGCATACGTTTGCCCGCGATTGGCTCGACGATGTAACCAGCGGGCAGCATCCCTTCTCCGCCCTGGCCATTCCACCAATTGCCAATGCCGTCAAAGTAGCGCATTCCAATCCTGTGATCGGTGTCCTGGCGGCCGATACGGCTTTAGGTGAATACAATAAAGTTTTTGCCAACCTGATCGTTTTACTCGAAGAGCGGGAACCACTGGGATCATCCGACAACTCGGCTAAAATGAAGGAAGAGCTCAAAGAGGATAATGACAACCGCCTCGATGGCCGCGAAATGCTTCGTGCCCGGATGCTCGACATGCTGGTGGGCGACTGGGACCGTCACGAAGACCAGTGGCGATGGTATGATGTACAAAAAGGGAAATCCAAAACCTATGTGGCAGTACCACGCGACCGCGACCAGGTCTTTCACGTTACACAGGGAGTTATCCCGAAAATTGCGTCGCGCGATTATATACTGCCAACCCTGCGGAACTTTGATTCCGAACTCCGGCATTCAAAATGGCTGATGTATAAAACCAGGTTCGTCAATGCCTATCCCTCTGCCCAACTCAGCCGCGAGGAGTGGGATAAAGAAGCGGGTTTATTTACGGCTGCCGTCACCGACTCAGTGCTCGAAGAGGCCGTCCGCCGGCTTCCGAAAGCATCCTGGGACAACCGTCATGAAGACCTGCTGTTTAAACTGAAAGCCCGCAGGGATAAGCTGCCCGCAAAACTCGACGACTATTATGTGTACAGCCACAAGGTGGCAGATATACTGAACAGTGATAAAAATGAACTGGTCGAGCTGAAATCCTTATCCAACGGCGGTTTAAGGCTGAAGATTACCAAACTCGCTAAGTCGGGCAATACAAGGGATGTGCTGATGGAGCAGGAATATGACCCCAGGATCACAAAGGAGATCAGAGTCTTCCTGGGTAATGGGAACGACAGCGTGGTGGTGGATACAAAAGGTTCAAAGATTGCCCTCCGGATGATCGGCGGCAAAGGATCCAAAACTTTCAATACGCTTTCCTATGGAAAAAGGATCAGGCTGTATGACCTGCCGGGAAAAAGTACCCTCCGTGGTGATGGCCACGCCTTTCGCCAGTTTACCAGCAATGCAAAAGGACATACCGATTTCACACCGGTCAACCTGGATAATATCTGGATCCCATTGTACCAGCTCGGCATCAACCTCGATGACGGCCTGATCCTCGGCGCCGGATTCCGATACCTGAAACAGGAAGGATTCCGGAAACTTCCCTATAAATCGGCCCAGGAGCTGTCCGCTGCCCATTCATTTTCAACCAATGCCTACCGGATAAATTATAAGGGGGAATGGACAGAAGTTTTAGGCAAAGGCGACCTGGTGATGCAGTTGTTTGCCCGCGCACCCAACAATACCGTCAATTTTTTTGGCAGGGGCAACGCCACCACGCGCATCAAGGGAGATGATTTTATAAAATATTACCGCACCCGTTTCAGTACCTACCAGGTGGATCCATCTGTACGCTGGAGGTTTGGCAAAGCCAGCTCATTCAGTGTGGGCCCGTCCCTTTATTTTTACTCCTTTGATGCGGATGATAATGCCGGCCGGTTTATTACCCAGCCGTATGGCATTGGTTCGTACGACAGCCTGCTGATCAATGAAAATAAAGCCCATCTTGGGTTAAATGCAAACCTCCTGCTCGATCACCGCGACAACCCGATCCTGCCAAGGAAGGGATATTTCCTGAAAGTACAGGCCAGGGCATACAGTGCAATCAGTCAATATGCCCGTGACTTTGCTCAACTTATCCCGGAGTTTGCTGTTTATACTAAACTGAATAAACGCGGGACTGTAGTACTGGCAGAGCGGGTAGGCGGAACGGTGAGTGTAGGCAAAACGTCCTTCTATCACTCGGCTTTTATCGGTGGACACGAGAATTTACTCGGTTACCGTCAATACCGCTTCGCCGGGCAGCATAGCTTGTATAACAACCTTGAACTTCGCATAAAGCTTGCAGATATAGCAAGTTATATCCTTCCAGGCCAGTTTGGACTGACTGGTTTCTGGGATGCCGGCAGGGTATGGGAAGTGACTGACAATTCAGGTAAATGGCACAACGGAACAGGTGCTGGTATTTATTTTGCACCGGCCTCCATGATTGCCTTCAACTTCGTGATGGGACATTCCGAAGAAGGTTGGCTTCCATATTTTACGCTTGGAATGCGTTTCTGACCAAAATACCGCTTTATGCAACAGAAGCTTTTAAACATGATGGGAACTGTAAGGAAGTACGAAATGGTACAGGCCTCCCATTTATCATTCAAACCCTTTCTTGATTACGTAAGGGAAAGGCTGGCCGAAGAAGGTCCGCTCAAGAAACAATTACTGCAATATATCTCCGACCGTTTTGCGGAACATCCCGAACTGGAAGGTGAGGTGGATCTCAATACGCTGGGTGACCGGCTCGACCTCCTCGATCTCCTGTATGCATCCCTTTCAAATATTACAGACAACGAAAAAAAGTTCTTGTGGGGCCTGGCCACACCGATGACACCCATCGTGTTTTATGGCACCACGCCATTTTATGAATTGCTCGAAGAGGCAAACCTGCAGGTATTGCAGTGCGAGTTCAACGACATGGATGAAGAAGAATTTATCCAGAAAAAAATGCAGCATTTTTATTCCGTGATCCTTCACCGGTTTTACGGAATCGATTTCCACAGCCATGGCAACCTGGTGCGCAACGTGATCGACCGCAGCACCAACCTCACCCGCCATTACCGGGTGAATGTGGATACCCGTTTTATCGACATCAAATCAAGCGCCCCGTTGCCGGTCATGAACATAGAACTGCTGCGGGCAAAGATGATGGACAAGGATGCAGCAAAAACCCTGAGGGAGTTGTTTCCCCTGGAACAATTCAGTTTCAGTGGATTTTCAATTATCACCATCGAAGACGTAACTGCCACCATAGCCATCGATTCGATCCGTAATAAAATTGTCGATGGCTCTGAAATGCACAGCCGGGAAGGTTTTCCGGAAGTGATCCAGTCACTGAAGGAACTGGTAAGCACCGATGAGGTCGGGTTTAATATTATTCCATTCTACCGGGTTAACGGTAACCTGGTTGATAATATCAGCTCCTATTCCAACAGCGTGTTATTTGACGCGGGTGGTAAAGAGGCCTGCTCAATGAGCGACTGCCGGAATATGATCGAGTTGTTTATTAATGATCCCCGCCTGATCTACTATGGTGACCTCGATCTGGAAATGCCAAGGATCAAGGAAGTGAATGACCTGTTCCAGGATTCGGGTGTTAAGTCCTATTCACTCGTTCCGGTACATTATAATGGTGCCCTGGTCGGTGCACTGGAAATTTACAGTTATAAAAAAGGGCTGGTGGATGAAAAGATTTTTGGTATGCTGGAGCCCGCAAAAAGCCTGATTGCCCAGCTGATCCAGAACAGCCTTACTGCCTTCGACGACCAGATTGAATCAGTGATCAAGGAAAAGTTCACCACCCTGCAGCCGCCCGTGCAATGGAAGTTCAACGAGGTGGCTTGGAAATATATAGAAAAGAAGAGGGTAAAGGGTGCCAGCGTGGAGCCGGGTGATATTGTGTTTGAAAATGTGTATCCGTTATACGGTGCGGTTGATATCCGAAACTCGACTATTGAAAGGAATGCCGCGCTGGCTGAGGACCTTAAAATTCAGTTCCATGTGCTTACCGAAGTTTTATCAGCCCTGAAAAATAAGACCGGTTTCGGGTTGCTCGATGAAAAGATTTTCTCCGCCCAGGCGTGGTTGAAGAAAATAGAGAACAGTGCCGTATTCAGTGAAGAGATCCGGCTGAATGATTTCCTGGAAAATGAAATGATGCCATTTCTAAGGGAGTTTGTCAAAGGTAATAAAGAGCTGCAGGCGATCGTGAAACCCTATTTTGATTCGATCAATGAGAGCGATGGTATAGCTCAGGAGAACCGGCGGGAACTGGAAAAGTCAATGACTACTGTTATCTCTGCCGTGAACAATTATTTCGATATGCTGCGCGGGGAAATCCAGAAGGCGTATCCGAGTTATTTCGACAAGTTCCGCACCGACGGGGTTGAATATGACATTTATATTGGCCAGTCCATTACACCGGACAGGCCTTACAGCGATATCTATCTCAAGAACCTGCGCCTGATGCAGCTTTCATCGATGGCGGCTATTTCGAAATATTCCCATTCACTGAAACCGTTATTGACCAGGGCGGTGGACACCACACAGCTGATTTTTATCCATTCACACCCGATCGATATCCGGTTCCGCCGCGATGAAAAACGGTTTGATGTGGAAGGTGCGTATAATATCCGTTACCACATTATCAAGAAGAGGATCGATAAAGTGCATATCCGCAACAGCAGCGAACGGCTGACCCAGCCAGGAAAGATTGCGCTGGTCTACTTCAACCAGAAAGAAGCGGACGAATATATTTCCTACATCCATTACCTGCAGGGCGAAGGAGTGCTGGAAAATGATCTTGAAACGCTGGAACTGGAAGAATTGCAGGGCGTGTCGGGCCTGAAAGCATTACGGGTGGGGGTCAATCTGGACGCGGAACAACCACAGGAAGAAAAGAAAACAAAAATCCCTATCCCTGCTTCGTTGTTATTGCCGCTGGAAGACCAGTGACTGCAACCAGCGTTAGTTCCCCAGGCGGATCCGCGATAAGAGCGGGTCTCCGCCTACCCTCCATTGTGCCCATGCCTTCACCCTTTCGCCTGCGCGGGTGCTACCCCGCCCATCAACGGATCGGTGATACTGTGATCGCCGGTTTCAACCCGGCCCGCGTAGCGGGCATGGAACAGGTCATCACCTTCCACTACAATGCTGTAGTCGTACCACCCACCTGACTTAATTAATGATACCCCAAGGCCACATTCCCTGCCAGGTGTTGCAGGTACTTCCAGCGGCGGGCGCCCATAGGAATTATCGATCAGCTTTACATTGCGGGGTATTGTACCTTGGTTAACGAAACGGAAGGCGATACTGCTTCGCAGTCCGGGTAATTCGGTACTGGTGGTTACGCTCACCGGGGGCTCCTGCACTTTTCCTTTAAACTCGCGGTAGAATCCGTTGGGTCCGTAAATGCGCAGGTGATAAATCCCGTTTTCAAACCCCTCTGGTTTCCATTCATCAGTTAGTGAAGAGCCGGGCGCCAGCAGGTAGTTCCTCGGTTTATGCGGAGCACCGAAGTAATTGCCCATCGTATAAATGGTGAACGCGCTGCCGGCGAGACTGGCCGATGCGGTGTCGTAGCCAGACCGCAGCTGAACCCCGATTGTTTGTTTTCCGGGATCCGCCACCAGGTCGGCAAACGGCTCGTAAGGCAGTGCATTCGATGGACGTGTACCTTTTTCCTGTAATCGTTTTTTCGGAGTATTGCCGCTTGTTCCGTCTGCTTTCACAAAATCATCCGGCAGCTTTTTAAACTGTGCTTCATGGATGCCCTGGATAAATTCTTTTTTCTTCACCGGTTCGGGGAATTTTATTTTTTCCCCATTGTATTCGCGGAATGCAGAGCTGAGGTCACCACAGATGGTGCGTCGCCACCGGGAAATATTTGGTTCGGTGATTTTTTTTCCTGTTTTGGCCGACAGGAATTTTTCAAGGAACTGCAGGGAGGAAGTATGGTCAAATACCTGTGAATTTACCCAGCCCCCGCGTGACCAGGGTGATGCGATAATCATCGGAACCCGGTAACCCAGGCCAATCGGGCTTTCGCGAAGATCATCCTTATGGGATGATTGCTGCCCTTCACCAATAACATACTCGAGCGCAGTGTTCATTGCGGGGGAACAGGCACCGGTATCTTTTTTTAAAGGGTGTGGTGCAACAAAGGGCGGCACGTGATCAAAGTAGCCGTCGTTCTCATCGTACGTCACTATGAAAACAGTTTTTTTCCATACATCCGGATTCTTTGTCAGTATGTTCATGACTTCGCTGATATACCAGGAGCCATACCAGGCCGATGATGGATGGTCGGAAAAATTTTCCGGTGCAACCAGCCAGCTGACGGTTGGCAGTTTACCTCCATCCACATCTGTGCGGAACTGGTGAAGTACGTCTCCTTTGGGGATTTTTACTTCGCGCGTTGTTGCTCCATCGCGGTAGGTAAAAGAAGTGAGGGCATGGTAGTCTTTATCATTCCGGTTATTGGTAAATGCTTTCCGGTGGATGTTTTTATGGTATTCATCGAGCGCATCAAATTTTTCCATGGTATAGATACCCTGCTCACGGATATTTTTTTCCAGTTCCCTGCGTAACCAGTCGAGCTTTTTAACCGCATCGGTTTTTTCCTTTGACTCGTCAGGTAAGGTCGGAATCAGCTTTTCCGTATCGGCAATGGCCGCTTCGAGTTTGGGCCGGGCCACGGGAAGGTTGCGGATATATTCGGGCGACAGCTTTACATGGTACTGCTCAAAAAATTCCAGTGGGTTATCGGTAAAATTTGCCAGCCATGAATCTGCTTCCCCTTCCAGGCCCGTCCCAGCACTGATTTCATTCTGGTATACTTTCCAGCTGATGCCTTCATCTTCCAGCCGTTCGGGAAACGTTTTCCAGTTTGCCTGGTTATCGTAATCCGCATCCCCGTTATAAACCCTTGCAAGTGCGGCCGGGTCTTCTTTTTCGCGGATGGTGCCCGACCAGAAATACAAGCGGTTGGGAGTGGTGCCGGTCAGTGAAGAACAGAAGTGCTGGTCGCACACGGTAAATGCGTCGGCCATGGCATAATAAAAAGGAATGTCTTCCCGGTTGTGATAACCCAAGGTCAGCGGCATTTCCTGGTAGTCTTCGTTACCCGGTTGTTTGGCAATGAGCCATTGATCATAAAAGCCATCATTGCGCGCATCTACCTGGTTGGTCCACGAATGCGGGAGTGAACTCATCCAAGTTGCCCGGGTATTGTGGATGTCGAGCCGGAAAGGTGAAAAGATCTCGCCTTTTGCATTGGCCTGCAACCAGACCGGCCTGCCCGATGGAAGGTCGATGGCACGCGGGTCATCAAAGCCACGCACGCCCTGCAGCGTGCCGAATGCATGGTCAAACGAACGGTTTTCCTGCATCAGGAACACAATATGTTCTGCATCCAGGTAGGTACTTCCTGCTGCGGGATCAATAGCCATTGCTCTCGCAAGTGATGGGGGGAGGAAATGCATCAATCCCGCCGCACCCGATGCAAGCGTGGCCTGTTTGAGAAACTCCCTGCGACTTTTATCCATGGTAAATGATTACACCTAAAATTAAGTCAATAGGGTGGTGAATGAAAATGCTGATCGACGAAAAAGTTCGTTTTTGATTGTTTTCCGTCATCCGGTCATCAAGGAATATTCGCATACAGCGTTGATAAACGCCGGTTACACCTATTAACACCCTGCCGAAAAATGCATGTATTATCATTGCGTTATCAAACCAGGAATAACAACATGAAGGATCAGCAGATCCATCATGTGCAAATTGATGATTATGAGAACTTTTATTTTAACCTGTCTGTTTTTTCTTCCGGCCTTTGCTTTTTCGCAGGACTCACTGAATGTTAAAGGCCGTGTAACCGGTGATAGTACTGTACTTGCGGGCGCCACCGTTTCACTGCTCCGCGGCGATAGCGGTCTTGTCAAACTGGCACTCAGCGGTAAGGAAGGTGATTTTGAATTCAATGGAATTGCTGCCGGCGAGTATATGATCAGTGTAAGTTCGGTAGGTTATGCACCTTATGTATCCGGTAAAATGAACCTGTCGGCCGACCGGGTAATTGATGAAATAAAAATGATACGCAGCAATGAAGCGTTATCTGGTGTGACGGTAACCGCCAAACGTCCGCTGGTTGAGGCCCGGCTCGACAAGATGATTGTAAATGTGGATGCATCACCATCCAACGCAGGTGCCACCGCACTCGAATTGCTCGAAAAATCGCCGGGTATTTCCGTCGACAAGGATGGTAATATCAGCCTGAAAGGAAAACAGGGGGTCATTGTACTGATGGATGGAAAGCAGACCTACCTCAGCGGGCAGGATCTTGCCAACCTGTTGCGGAGTATGCCGGCGAGCCAGCTCGACCAGGTGGAGATCATGACCCAGCCTTCGGCAAAATTTGATGCAGCGGGTAACTCGGGCATCATCAACCTGCGCACAAAAAAAACAAAGACAATGGGCTTTAACGGCTCCATCAATGTGGGATACGTGCAGGGCTTTTATCCAAAGAGTCCGAACAGTGCCAACTTTAACTATCGCAAGGGCAGGGTAAACATTTTTGCCAACCTGGGTGCCAACTATTGGGAACAGTTTAATGAACAGACCTTGCTCCGCCGCTTCCATGATGGTGCAACGACGACCGAGTTTTACCAGGAAGGCCGCGGCCACAACATCAGTAACAGTTACAATGCACGCGTTGGTCTCGACTTCACCATTAACCCCAAAACCACTATCGGTTTCTCCACCAGCGGGATTTACAACCTGCGTCGAAACAGCAACCGGAGCAACGGTATTTTTTACCAGCAGGGTGCGGCCGGCATTGATTCGTCGATCCAGGCAGTGAATACCCAGCGTACCCCTTGGAAAAACCTGACCTCCAATATTAATTTCCGCAGGGCATTAAAGAAACCCGGACAGGAGATAACGGCTGACCTTGACTATATCACGTATCGTTCGGAGATGACCCAGTTCAACGACAACCAGACGCATTTCCCTTCGGGCCCATCTGATATTTTTCTGCTGCGGGCAGTGTTGCCATCGGACATCAGCATCTACAGTGCGAAGGCCGACTATGTGCATCCGCTGGCCAGGGAAGCAAAGTTTGAAGCGGGTGTAAAAACGAGTTTTGTGCGCACGGATAACAATGCACCGTACGAATCATTCAATGAAAGTTCGGGCCAGTGGGAAGATGATGTGCGTAAGGACCATTTCAAATATGATGAACAGATTTCGGCGGCTTATGTCAATTTCAGCAGGCAGATAAAGAAATGGGGTGTGCAGGCAGGACTGCGTGCGGAACATACTGCCACCACCGGCAAGCAGGTTCTTTTGGGTAAAAAGATTTCGCGCGATTACACGCAGCTGTTCCCGACCGCGTATATCAGTTATGCCATGAATGAAAAGAACCAGTTCGGCCTCAACTATGGCCGGCGTATTGAACGTCCGAATTACCAGGACCTGAATCCATTCCAGCAGTTTCTCGACAAGTATACCTACAACCAGGGCAACCCATTCCTGACGCCGCAGTTTACCAATAATGTGGAGCTCACGCACATTTATAAAGGCAAGCTCAGCAGCACGCTCAATTACACCTATACCAACGATATCATAAACGACATCCTGAAGCAGGATAATGAAACCAAGGTTACTTACCAGACCAAGGAGAATGTGGCCAAACGCAGGAATATCGGGCTTGCTGTGAGTTACAATGCACCCATTACAAAGTGGTGGACTACCAGCCTGTATGCAAACGTATACAACACTTATTTCGAAGGCATCGTGAATGGTGCAAAGCTGAGTACCGATGTAAACAGTTTTGTAGCCAATATGAACCAGCAGTTCAGGTTTGCCAAAACCTGGGGCGCCGAGGTGAGTGGCTTTTACCAGAGCAAGAGCCTGATGACGAGTATGTTTATTGTTGATCCGATGTATGTGCTGTCATTTGGTGCCAGCAAGGCCGTGATGAAGGGTAAGGGATCAATCAGACTCAGTGTGATCGATCCGTTCAAATTGCAGAAGGTGAAGGTCGATGTGCAGCACGATAATATTGATATGCTGGTAAAAAATGTGTGGGATAACCGCCGGGTCGGTCTTTCCTTCACCTACCGGTTCAGCAAGGGCCAGGCCGTGCAGCAGCGCCGCAGGGCATCCGGTGCGCAGGAGGAACAGAACCGTGCGGGTGGTAGCGGAAATAACTGACGCATGATCGAATAACCGAACGTGGGCTCGGACTCACGGCGTACTTACGCCTGAACCGGGCCGAATTGAAATACGACTCGCACGTGAACTGCGGGTTGAACTGCGGGCCTGCTGGCAGGTGAACTGCGGGCCTGCTGGCACGTGAACTACGGGCCGAACCCGCGACAGAACGGAATGCAGGTAATGAAGCCAATCAGTGCTGGTCCGAGAAAATAAAACAGCCTCTTTAGAAATGCGAAGACCGTTCCGGAAGGGAGCGGCCTTTTCAATTGATGAAAGTTCTAACTTTACCATTCAATTCAATGGTATGGGAGTTTTCCGGCAACTGGGTGAATACCTTTTCCTCCGCAAAAAAGATCCCGCCCGCCCAAAAAGCGCGTGGATCGGTTACATGCATGGCATCAATCGCCTCAGCATTTTTATCTTCCTGCTCTGCTTAATTATTCTTGCCATCAAGCTGATCCGGAAGTAAGGTCCTTCCAGGCGGATCCGGCTGCAAAAATTCAACAATCGATTTCGCTGCTTTCGATGAAGCGTGTCCCCCCTGGGAAAGGATGTTATGCAGCTCTCCATAATCTTTCTTCAACCTCTCCTGGTGTGCAGGATCCAGCAAGAGCGACTGAAGCTCTGTTTTCAGGTTTGTTACCGTCAGCTGGTCCTGGATCAGTTCTTTCACCACCAGCCGGTCCATGATCAGGTTTACCAGAGAAATATATTTTACTTTAATCACCCGTTTGGCGATCTGGTAAGAGATCGGTGATCCTTTATAACAGACTATTTCCGGAACCCCGAAAAGCGCGGTTTCCAGCGTGGCGGTACCGGAGGTTACCAGTGCCGCCCTCGCTTGCAGCAGGAGGGGGTAGGTCTGGTTGGAAACGTACGATACATTGGAGTACGGCTTCAGCAGTTCATCATAAAAGGTACCATCAACGCCGGGGGCTTTGGCAACTATGAACTGGTGATCGGGAAACACATGGCTCATCTGCAGCATCACGGGGAGTTTTTTCAGGATCTCCTGTTTCCTGCTGCCGGGCAGCAGGGCAATGACCGGCTTATCACTGAACGATGGCACGGGTCCGGCCATAGCCTCATCGATCACTTCTACCAATGGGTGCCCCACGTATTCCACTTCCCAGTCCCATTTGTTTTTGTAATATTCCTTTTCAAACGGAAGGATGACAATCATTTTGTCGATGGTCTGTTTCATCATCCTCACGCGGCCTTCTTTCCAGGCCCATACCTGTGGACTGATATAAAAAATGACTTTCAGTCCCTGTTCTTTTGCCCATTTTGCAATACGCAGGTTAAAGCCCGGGTAGTCGATCAGGATCAGCGTATCGGGTTTATAAGCCAGTATATCTTCCTTGCAGAAGGCCAGGTTGCGGAAGATGGTGCGCAGGTTCATGAGTACTTCGGTAAAACCCATAAAGGCGAGGTCACGGTAATGTTTAACCAGTACGGCCCCGGCAGCTTCCATTTTATCGCCACCCCAGCAACGCATGTCGGCAGCATTGTCCAGTTTCCGGATTTCCCGGATCAGGTTGCCACCATGCAGGTCGCCCGATGCTTCCCCTGCTATAAGGTAATACTTCATCTGCTTTTTTTATTCCGAATGCCCGGAGATTTAATTGAGCGTCTTCAGGATGATGATCGCAATCCCGTAGATCAGCGTTACCAGGAATATACCCTTTGCAGTGCGGTCGCGCCTGGTATTAATATAAATGGTAAACAGGATGACGTTGGCAAGAAGGGCAAGCGTTCCGATAGAAGTGATCAGCGTGTTGTTGCTGAAAAATTCTTCGATAAAGACCCTGAGCGGATTGGACCTGAAGCGGACCAGGTAAATGAAAAGAAGGCCAACTACCGGTCCAAGCAATCCCAGGACACATCCAAGCTGAAGGTTGTCTTTTTTGAATATCATTATTTCCAGAGTTTTTCGAGTTTGGTTTTTAAACCGTAATGGGTCATATCGAATTGTACGGGAACCACACTCACATATCCGGTCGCCAGCGCATACACGTCCGTGTCTTTTCCTTTGTCAAAATTGACAAACTCACCGGTCAGCCAGTAATATTTTTTTCCTGTAGGATCGGTGCGTTCAATAAAATCTTCTTCGTATTTGGCATAAGCCTGTTTGCAGATGCGGATACCTTTTACCAATTCAACCGGCAGCGCAGGGATATTTACATTGAGGACGGTATGTTTTTCAAGACGGGTCTTCAGCATCTTTTCAACAATGATGCGGACAAACTTCCTGGCACCGGTAAAGTCTGCATCGATGCTATGGTCGAGCAGCGAAAAACCGGCAGAGGGAATACTTTCAATGGCAGCTTCCACTGCCGCCGACATGGTCCCCGAATAAATCACATTGATACTGTGGTTGGCCCCGTGGTTGATACCACTTAGACAGATATCCGGTTTCCGGTGCAGCACCTTGTCCACCGCAAGCTTCACACAATCGACCGGCGTACCTGTGCAGGCATAAGCCTCGATGTCGCCGAAGTTGTGCACCCGTTGCAGCCTCAATGGCTGGCCAATGGTAATGGCATGACCCATTCCCGATTGCGGTTTGTCCGGCGCCACTACCACGATCTTGCCGAGGTCCTTCACGGCTTCCACTAAGTTCATAATGCCAGGTGCGGTGAAACCATCGTCATTCACGATGAGGATGATGGGCTTCTCTTTTACACTTGCCCCGCGGGTGGCAGCAGTTTTCTTCACGGCCGTTTTTTTAACCGCCGCCGATGCCGTTCCCTTGATTGTTTTTTTTGTCTTTGTAGCCATAGAGACTGCAAAATTGCTATTAATTTCAGACAATCTGCAGTTTTTTATAAGGCAGGTAAACGGGCTTCATCCCGTTACCCGAAGCTGGCTTAGTTGTCCAGTACAAATGTGTTGTCGCAGGTGTTGATCACATCTACAAATTCGAAGGTCTGCGTATTTTTCCTGGCTTCATAGATAGGTGCGTTGGCGGGTGTGTATCCGATCACCACATATTCCGTTACTGCTATCTGGTAAGAGATGAGGATGGATATTTTTTTTGCGCCATCGTTATATGCCATGTTTTTATACACCAGCGTGCCAACGCTCAGGGTCGGATTGGCAAATGTAAAGTTGTGGTTAAAAGAAAAATCTTCCAGCCGGCCGTTCCCGACCTTGTAGGAAAATGAATAACTGAACTGGCCTTTGTGACGTGCTGAGTAAGCACCCTTATCACAATCACCCGAACCGGCATACGCATCCGGACCAACCAGGTTTCCCTGGATAGCAGTATTGGAAGGATCATTTGCCGGATCATCACAACCCCTGCAGATGGTGCGGGGCTTGGTACAGGATTGCAGGGTGACAAGGACAATAAGACCTGTCAGGATGGGAGTCAGGAGTTTCATGCTGGTTTTGTGGGGTGACTATTAAATTTAACTTTTTTTAGCCAGCAGCCCTAAATATTTTTTCATTTTGATAAGAATTTTAGTATTTTGCATTACTAAATTAATTGGGATATGCCAATAGCGAATCAAAACCTGAAGTACCTGAGGAAACTCCGCGGCTGGACGCAGGAGGAATTTTCCGTTAAACTCGGCATCAAACGCTCGCTGCTCGGGGCTTATGAGGAGGAACGCGCGGACCCCCGCATCGATGTGCTGGAAATCGTCTGTGATATCTTTAAGCTCACGCTCGATGACATCCTTCGCAAGGATCTCAGTGAAACCAAGGGTAATTATATCGCCAAACGCCGGAATCTCAAACTGGCGACCGGCCGGCCGGACATCCCGTTTGTACCGGTAAAGGCTGCGGCTGGTTACCTGGCCGGGTATGCCGATCCCGAGTTTGTGGATGAACTCAACACTTTTACATTGCCCATGCTTGCCGGTGGAAATTACCGGGCCTTTGAGATCATCGGTGATTCGATGCTGCCCACACCCAGCGGTTCGGTCATTGTTGGCGAAAAGGTGGAAAGCATCGACCTCCTGAAAAATGACAGTCCCTGTATTGTGGTTTCGAGGAATGAAGGCATTGTGTACAAAAGGGTGCAGAAGGCAGGTCGTTCAAAAAGTAAACTCACCCTGGTAAGTGATAATCCGGTTTACCATCCGTATACGGTGAATGCAGAAGATGTGCTGGAAATGTGGCAGGCACAGATGGTTATTTCGAAAGCAAGCCAGCAGCAACGCTGGGATATGGGACAGATTGCCAACATTGTTACTGATCTGCAGGAGCAGGTAGTAACGCTTCGCAAGCGAATTAACTAGGTATTTACCCCTATTATAATGTTTTGACTCTCAGCAGGCAGCGTTTTTTTATGTGGCGTCTTCAATCGATGATTTTAGTCCACTATATTTGTCTGGAACTACTGTATGCTGAGAAGACATTACTTTCTGTGCGTGCTGTTATGGTGTAGCCTGTCTTCAAAATCGCAGGACCGTATACTGCAGGCCGTTAAAACTACGCAACCACCGATAATCAATGGCGTTCTGGACGATTCAGTCTGGAAGACTGCCCCCATTGCAACAGGTTTCATCCAGAATTTCCCGAGTGTTGGCAAACCGGCTTCCCAGCGAAGTGAGGTCCGGGTATTGTATGATAATGGGGCCATTTACGTTGGTGCCATGTTATATGATGATCCTTCGCTGATCCGCTCGCAGATCACAGCACGGGATGAGGAACAGTTGAAGGATCTTGACTTTTTTTCCATTTTTATTGATACGTATCAGGACTTGCAGAATGGTTTCCAGTTTGGCGTCACGTCCTCCAATGTGCAAACGGATGCCAGGCTTGCCCCCAATCTGGTATTGACCGAGGGCAACTATGGCGATAAGACCTGGGACGCGGTATGGGATAGCAAGGTGTCCGTCACCAAAGACGGCTGGGTGGTGGAAATGAAAATCCCTTTTCTTTCGCTGCGTTTTGCGAAGGCCAATGTGCAGGACTGGGGCATCCAGTTTTTGCGTTCGGTGCGCCGCAATAACGAACGCAGCTACTGGAACCCGGTTGATCCGCAGGTAAACGGATTTGTGAACCAGTTTGGCCTGCTTAAAAACCTGCGCGAAATCAAACCCCCGTTACGCCTGAGTTTTTCACCTTATGTGTCAACTGGTTTTCGCAGTACACCTGAACCAACAGGTTACAGCCAGGAATGGCTGAAGAGCGGCGGGATGGATGTAAAATACGGGATCAATGAAAGTTTTACGCTGGATGCCACGCTGATCCCCGATTTCGGGCAAGTGATCTCCGACAACGTGGTAAATAACCTGACCCCCTATGAAGTACGGTTTGATGAGTACCGGCCTTTTTTTACGGAGGGCACCGAGATCTTCAATAAGTCCGGCCTGTTTTATTCAAGACGCATTGGTGCGCCACCCGGCGGTTATGATTCGGTTCGTGAGCTGCCTTATTTTGATCCGAATAAACAGGTACTCAGGAACCCCCGAAGGACGCAGCTGGTGAATGCCATCAAGTTCTCCGGTCGCACCCCAAAGAAACTTGGAATTGGTTTTTTCAATGCAATCGGTGCGCCGATGTATGCCAGCATCCGCGATATTGCCGCGCGCACCACTGAGAAAGTAAAGACGGAACCACTTACCAACTACAATATTTTTGTGCTTGACCAGGCATTAAAAGGCCGGTCGTATATCACCTTCACCAATACCAATGTGGTAAGGGCGGGGTCGGCGCGCGATGCCAACGTGTCGGGGCTCGACTTCAGCCTGTATGATAAGGCGAACACATTTAACCTTCGGGGATATGGTCACTACAGCACTGTTTTTTCCAGCAATGGATATGATGGGTACAACACCATGCTGCGGGCGGGAAAAGTAAGCGGTAAAATCCAGTTCTACCTGCAGAATATTATCCGTTCGGCGAACTACGATCCGACCGACCTGGGTTACCTGCAAACGGCCAACCAGCACATCAACCTGCTGAACGTATCGTACAATCAATTTAATCCCAGGTCAACGTTTGTAAACTACCAGTACAGTTTCACCACGTCGTACAACCGGTTGTTTAACCCCAATAAATTCAATACCCTTACTTTCCTGGCGACTGGTTCATGGGTTTTCAAAAATTTCTGGGAAGCCTCCCTGTCGGCATCTTACCTGCCCGACCAGCACGACTATTTTATCATTGGTTCACCATTTGAAAAATATGCCCGCCGGCCACAGTACGGATACCTCAACATCAGCGGGTCGACCGACAGCCGGAAAAAGTTATTGTTTACCTACAATGCCCTGGTGTCCGACTTTTTCAAAAACCCCGAGAAGAAATATTATACACTCGAAGGGATGCTCCGGTACCGGTTCAGTGACCAGTTTTCACTGGAAGTGTCACACCGTTTTGAAACCGAAACAGACTATATCATTTCCGCCGGCCGCGATGCACTGACCCAGCAGCCACGGATCGCATTTGTTGATTTCAAGGATGTGGAATCGGTGATGTCAGGTATTTATAATTTCACCCCACGCATCAACCTGACACTGCGGGTGCGCCACTACTGGAGCCGCGTTCCGGTAAAGCGGATTACGGGACTGGATGACCACGGGAACCCCGCAGGTATCGTACTCAACAGTACGCAGATCGATAACATCAATTATGTAAACACCGATGCGTTCTTTACCTGGGACTTCCGTTATGGAAGCCGCCTGATTATCGGTTATAAAAACTGGATCGGTGACGAACAGTATATAGACGGTAACCAGTATAAAAGGTACCTGGCCAACTTCGGCCATTCGCTCGATCTGAAATACGGTAACGAGGCTACCGTGCGGTTTATTTATTTTCTTGACTATAACCAGTTGAAGAGGAAGTAGCGTT
>SDZZ01000399.1 GCA_004173255.1 Chitinophagaceae bacterium
CCCGTACGACCTCATCGTGTTCCAGTACGGGGTCAACCTGCTGTTCCGTCCGAATGATAAGAATTTCAGCTGGTACGCACGCACTATGTTACCGATCCTGAAAAAAATCAAAGGCTCGTTCCCTGAAACGGATTTTGTACTGGTCAGCACGGCCGACCGTGCCTTCCGTTATGGCGGTGAATATAAATCTGCCGTAGGGATCGACTCGCTCGTGAAAGTGCAGGCAGTACTGGCCTATGAAACGGGCAGTGCATTTTACAACCAGTTTGAAACGATGGGCGGCACCAACTCCATCGTTGACTGGGCCAAACAGAAACCTGCACTGGCCAACCAGGATTATGTACACCCCAATCATCGGGGTGCTGCCATCCTGGGTACCCGGTTCTACGAAGCAATCATGAAAGAGTATAATAAATATATCAGCCGAACAGCAAAATAGCGGATTACCCAATATGCCCACATTCGACCTACAGTCATTCTTCCAGCAGTTTGTGTACGACAAGGACATGCCGCTTCTTTTCGAACGGGGTTTCTTCGTGTTTTTCTTTGCGTTGTTTATTATCTGTTATTACCGTTTCCGGAATAATTTCTCCACCCGGCGATACATTTTCTGTTTTTTCTCGCTGTACTTTTTTTATAAGGCGAGCGGATGGTTCGTCGGCATTGTGATCGCCTCCGCCATTGTGGACTTTGTGATCTCAAATGCCATCTGGCGGCAACAGGATAAATCCAGGCGGAAACTGCTGCTCATCTGCAGTATCGTATTCAACATCGGCCTGCTGGTATTCTTTAAGTACACCAACTTTTTTATCGGTCTCACGAACAGCATGTTCACTGCGGATTTCCACCTGCTCGACCTGGCTGTTCCAGTAGGTATTTCCTTTTTCACTTTTGAAAATGTCAGTTATACCATCGACGTATACCGCGGCCAGTTTGAGCCAGCAAAAAAATTCAGCGACTACCTGCTCTTCCTGTCCTTCTTCCCCAAACTGGTAATGGGCCCCATTGTACGCGCGCACGATTTTGTACCGCAGATCAACCAGCCCTACGCACTTACAGAAACAGATTTTTCAAAAGGGTTTTACCTGATTGTTTCCGGCCTGTTTAAAAAATTAATCATCTCCGATTTCATCACAGTCAATTTTGTCAATTATATTTTTGATGCGCCCGAACGTTATACCGGGGTTGAGAACCTGTTTGCCGTGTATGCATACGCCATTGTGATCTATTGTGACTTCAGCGGCTACAGTGATATTGCCATCGGCATAGCGCGATGGCTTGGCTTTACCATTCCCACCAACTTCCTTTCCCCGTACCAGAGTAAATCCATTACCGAATTCTGGCGACGCTGGCATATTTCGCTCTCCTCCTGGCTGCGTGATTACCTGTACATCCCGCTGGGTGGCAACCGCAACAGCAGCGTGGGAACCTGGATCTTCGCCACCCTGTTTTTTGCGGGTGTGTTTTTTTCCTCGCACAGCCTTTTCGGGCTTTCCTATATTATGTCAGCCGCAGTGTCCGGTGGCATCCTTTTGCTGTTCATGCTTCCATCAATGATCACGAAAGAAAGCCGCGGAGTGGCAGCCAATATGAACCTGCTCACCACTATGCTGCTTGGCGGATTCTGGCATGGAGCCAGCTGGAATTTTATTATCTGGGGCGCTTTACACGGCATTTCCCTTGCCGTGCACAAACTCTGGATGCTGCTGACGGGTAAACGATTCGCATCGTTTAATAATACACCGGTATATAATGTTTTTGCCGCGCTGGTTACCTTTCACTTTGTGTGTTTTTGCTGGATCTTTTTCCATGCGCGTGACCTTGATACGGCGATGACCATGATCCACCAGATCCGGTTCGACCTGGATTTCTCCGTATGGAACGGATTTGCCGGAAATTATTACCCGGTGCTGATCATGATGGCCATTGGTTACGCCATCCACCTGATCCCCGACAGTACGGCGGATAAACTGATCGGCCGTTTCCCAAGGGTACCGCTGGTCATCTATATGCTGATCTTTTTTGCGTTCCTCCTGGTTTACGGATATTTCAAGTCAGCCGAACCGGTGATGCCGATTTACCTGCAGTTTTAGTTTCTTATCTTTGCCGTCAACACAGGTTCAAACTTAAAAACAAGACAATGCAGCTTACGGCTAAACTGGTTCAGTTACTTCCGCTTCAGACAGGTACGGGTAAGAATGGTGAATGGAAAAAACAGGATATCATTGTTGAAACCGACGGGCAGTATCCGAAGAAAGTCTGCATCTCTATCTGGGGTGACAAGATTGCCGGCAACCAGCTGATTATCGGCAACAACCTCAACATCTCTTTCGATGTGGAAAGCCGCGAATACAATGGTCGCTGGTACACTGATGTAAAGGCCTGGAAGATTGATCCGGCGGGCGCTGCAGGCTCACAGCCCCCGGCTAAGGAAGATGATTTCCACAATACCAGCTTCACCAGCAGTGATGAAGACCTGCCGTTTTAATTCAACCGTTTCGGACCGATCGATTCCACATAATCGTTGTATCCTTTTGCCAGTGCGTTGAACAGGAGCTGGCCCTGCAGCCGGTATCCTTCAGCGGTGAAATGGATGCGGTCACGGCTCATCAATCCACGGCGTGCCCAGCTGTAGGCCGATCCGAATCCATTCGTGATTTTGTAAAGGTCCCACAGCGGCAGGTAGATCCTGTTGGCTTCCTTTGTTAGCGAGGTATTCAATTCCTTCAACACTTTATTGGAGTAGCGGCCTTTGTAGGAATCGGGAGCCGTTGTAACCAGTATGGCCGCTTGCGGCGAAGCCTGGCGGAGCCGGGAGATAAACAGGTTAAACTCACGAAGGAACGCCGCTTCTGCAAATACGGCCCGTTGTGCTTCATTGGTGCCAAGCGAAACGATGTACAGGTCGGCTTTCAATGCCGGCAGTTGTTTCCAGAACAGGTTGGCGATATTGTACTGGTCGTACCGCGCCCCGTTTACACCGATAGTATGATAGATCAGTCCGGGTACATCCTTTTCCAGCGATACTCCATAGAAGTCGCGCAGGCCGGACCCCGGCAAAGCCACCATCGAAAACCCCGAACTTGGTTTTGATAAATCAACCTGCAGGTACAATGATGTATCCCCCTCTTCCCGTCGAACCATATAGGGCGCGTCATTGGGTTCTGCATCCAGCATCCATCCGGTCCCTGATGTGCTGTCGAGAAAAAATTTCAGCCGGTTAAATGACTGGTATCCCCGGGTAAAGTCCTGCCGGATCGAGAGGTTGATATTTGCCCCATTGTTATTGGTGCGGATGGCGAAACCGGATACGCCAACCGGCTGGTTGAGCTCCGGGTGGGCCACGCGGTTGTACAGCCACCGGGTATTGGAGGAAGAAATGATGTCACCCGGTGCATTGCTTTGTGCAAGCTGGTAAGGGAATACAAGGCCCCGTCCGGCGTTGCCAAAAAAATCCTGGAACCCGTCACGCACTTCATTCGACAGGAAGTCTGCCTGGATATGGGAGTCGCCGATATGGACCACCGATACGGTTCCGGTGCCGGACGATTTCAGCCGGTATAATTTCTGGTAAAAAGAATCAAGCGCGGTGTTGTTGAGTACGCGGTTGAAAATGGTATTGATAAAAGGATACCTCGCGGTGGAGGCGTTATCGTTTACAGGGATGGTCTGGCTGCGCGCAGCCAGGAGTGAGACCAGTAGGGTAAGCGTGAGCAGGTATTTGATCATTCAGTTACAGCTCCTTTCTGAGGCGGGCAACCGGTATGTTCAGTTGTTCGCGGTATTTGGCAACCGTCCTGCGGGCAATATTGTAGCCTTTTTCCTGGAGCAACTCGGTGAGCCGTTCATCACTCAGCGGGCGTTTTTTGTGTTCGCCTTCAATAAGGTCACTCAGGATTTTTTTCACTTCACGTGTTGATACCTCTTCCCCGCTATCGGTGCTGAGCGATTCGCTGAAGAAGAACTTCAGGCGGTACGTACCGAATTCAGTCTGGACAAATTTGCTGTTTGCCACCCGGCTCACGGTAGATATATCAAGCGCCGTTTTTTCTGCAATGTCTTTCAGGATCATCGGGCGAAGGGTGGTCTCGTCACCGGTAATAAAGAAGTCATGCTGGTGGTTCATGATGGCGGTCATGGTACTGATCAGGGTCTGCTGCCTTTGTTTAATGGCATCGATGAACCATTTCGCCG
>SDZZ01000400.1 GCA_004173255.1 Chitinophagaceae bacterium
TTCTTCCGCTGTACCAATATTTCCCTTGGGGTAAACCTGGGTTCCATGCCGCTTGTGAAAAAGATAGGAGTAAGTGCGCTGAGGGTTTATGCGTCGGTCGACAATGCTTTTACCGTAACCAAATACCTCGGATACAATCCGGAAGTTGATTTCAACAACGGATCCAACCTGACACCCGGAGTTGACTATGGTAAATACCCACTGGTCCGTTCATTTAACCTTGGTGTTAACGTTCAGTTTTAATAACAATCGAAAGCAATCATTATATGCGAAATAAAATAATCCTGGCAGCGACCGTGTTATCCCTTGCGGTAACATCCTGTAAAAAAGAGTTTGTTGACCAGTCAGATCCGAATGCGGTCCGGGTGGACGATGCCTTCAAAACTGAAAGCGATATTGCAACCGGGGTAAATGGAGTTTACCAGGCATTAAGGTCTTCCAACTGCATTGGTGAAGGCGCCCAGCTGTGGACCGATGACCGGGCGGATGATATTAATACAACGGATAACCAGTCGAACAATGGTGAACCATTCCAGTTCAGCGCCTTTTCTCTGGTGCCCAGTAACAGTTATTTACAGAGCCACTGGAGCGCGTTGTATGTGCCAATCGCAAGGGTTAACCTCATCCTTTCACTGATTGACAACGTAACCTTTGCAAGTGCAGCAACAAAAACACAGTACGTAGCAGAGTTAAAATTCATCCGCGCCTACATGTACTATAACCTGGTAAAAGAGTTTGGTGATGTACCCCTGGTGACCGAGAGGATTACCACCAAGGAGCAGGCAAAGGCGCTCACCAAACGTCAGCCACGCCAGGCAGTGTATGACCAGATTGTAGTTGACCTGAAGGACGTAGTGGCCAGCAACCTGCCTGTCACGCAACCAGCAGCCGGTAAAGGCCGCGTGTCGCTGCAGGCAGCCAATGGCTTGCTGGGCCTGGTTTACCTTACGATGGGTACCAGTCTGGATGCAGCTAATTCCCAGGCAAACTTTACCAATGCGCAAACTTACCTGCTGGCCTGTTATAACCAGAAAACTTTTGCCACGCTTGCCGATATTCCGTTCGCAGATGTGTTTGATGTAAGTAAGAAAATGACAAATCCGGAAATCATCTGGCAGATCCAGTACAAACAGGGCGACCCCATTTATTCATCTGCCCTGGCACGGAACAACCAGGCCAAGGGTGAAACGATCAACTCGCTGTTCCCTTCACAGGCGTCGGGTGGGTTGCTGACCAATGACCTTCGCAATGAATTCGAAGCGGGTGACGTGCGGACGGATTATTCGATTAAGTTCGCCGCAGTCACTTCGAATTTCTTCATCACCAAATTCCGCGACAATAGTGCTACAGCAGGTACACTGGGATATGGGGGCAACGACTGGATCATTATGCGCTATGCCGATATCATCCTGAACCTGGCTGAAGTGAGCATGTACCTGAACGATAATGCTGGCGCCATCAATTACCTGAACATGGTGCGAGAAAGGGCCGGTCGGCCAAACTATGCCACCATGCAGGCGGATCCGGTTTACGCGGCAAAGTATCCGACCCTGAAACTCGCGATCCTTCATGAACGCAGGGTGGAACTGGCCTTCGAACACCATCGCTGGCATGATCTTACCCGTTTCTTCAATCCGGCCGACCTGGTGGCTTACTTCCAGGCGAAAAACCAGGCAGACTTTGATAATTCGCCGCTGGCAAATATGGGTACAAAGGATTACTATTTCCCGATCCCGCTGACAGAAGTACGATTGAATCCGGAAACCATGTACCAGAATCCGGGTTACTGATAATTTAATTTTTAATGGCCCGGGGTGACCCGGGCCTTTTTTGTATGAACCCAATGAAAAAAATACTGATACCTGTTGCCCTGTTCATCCTGGCCCTGCCATCATGTGCGCCATCTAAAAAAGCAAGTACTGCCCCGGCAAAGGATTTTAACTGGAAAATAAACCAGTTAGGCAGAACCGGCGAGCACTATGTAATGGTCGCAGCCCACCGGAGTGACTGGCGCAATGCCCCGGAGAACTCCATGCCAGCACTGGAAAAGGCCATCGCAATGGGTGCCGATATCGCAGAGCTTGACCTGAAGAAAACAAAGGATGGAGTCCTGGTTATTATGCATGACAAAACCATTGACCGCACAACGTCCGGCAAGGGCAAACCAGAAGACTTCACCCTTGCAGAGATCAGGAAATTCAGGTTGAAAAATGGTCTCGGTCGTGTGACAGAAGATTCTATCCCGACTTTTGAACAATACCTTGACCTGGCAAAAGGGAAGATCATCCTTGACGTTGACAAAGGGTACGATTACTTTCCGGACGTGGTAAAAATGCTCCGCGACAAAGACATGGTGGAACAGGCAATCATCAACATCGATGACAATAGTACACTTGATGAAGTGGAACAAAAACACGGCCTGGTTGCCGCAGACCTGTGGCTGATGCCAATTGTGCAGTGCAGCGATTCAGCAAAAGCCCGGCTGCTCATTGACAGCTACAGACGGCACCGGCGAACCATTTACCAGCCGTGCTGGAGCAACGATGCCATGGTCAGCCACTTCGACTTTGCAAAGTTGGGGCGTGAAGGGTACGGGATCTGGCTCAACAGCCTCTGGCCTTCATTAAATGGCGGCCACGATGATGATCGCGCCATGTTGCCGGGCCAGGCAGCTAACAGCTGGGGATGGTTAGTGGACAAAGGCGCGGCAATCATCCAGACTGACCGTCCTGTTGCATTACTAGATTATCTTGAACAGGAGAAACTTCGGTAAAACTGTTACGCTGGTATTGCAGTTTATGTTACCCGGATCGGAATGAATGGAATAAACTAAGAGTTTATACATACAATCATTTTGATCTGGGTAAACTTTTGCTTTATGTCAATCATTTCCCGTTCTTTTATTTGCTGGTAATAAATCAATTCTTCATATTTGATTCCTCCTGTGATCAACCAGCCGGTTACTGGTTGCAGTAACTGGATTACTGCATGCGATCGGTGTAAGGACTGCCAACTATAAATCATAAAGCTTAATGGACACTAAACTGAAACTGACTGAGCTCATTTCTGATGAGACAGGTCTGGCCGCTTCTGAAATTTCCGGGGACGAAAACTTTGAGAATCTCAACATGGATTCCCTGTCGGTGGTTTCCCTTGCATTTGAACTGGAGAAACTGACGGGCATCGAACCTATCGAACCTGGCCTGTTCATTGAATACAACACGGTAAATAAACTGGCAACATGGGTGGACAGCCGGCAATAATCTGGAACCCATATGTAGCGGGGTATTTCGACAATCCGTACCAGCATCTGGGCCAATGCCGGGAAGAAAATCCTGTGCAGAAAGGTGTACATGGTTCCTGGATTCTGTTTCGTCACAATGATTGCTATGACCTGCTGCGCTCGCCTGTTGCAAAGGTCTCGGAACTGAGCAATTATTTCCGGGAAAAAGAACCGGCAATCTTCAAAAGCGGCGGTTGCCCCTATCTTTCGCGTGGTACCAGTAAATGGGCCATGTATCTCAACGGTGAAGAACATAAACAGGTACGCAAAGTAATGGTCAAGGCGTTTAAACAATTCGACCTGCCCACGATACTGCAAGAATCTGTCGCGGAGGTTAACCGTTTGTTCCGGGATGAAAAAGAATTCGACCTGGTAAACTATTGCGCCAATTTTATTTACCAGGTAATACGAAGGCTTTATTCATTTCCGGATCATTATAGTTTTGAGGAGGTGAAACAATATTCAAACATGGTGGCCCGCAGCCAGGATCTTTTTGTTCCAAAACAGGTGTACCAGTCGATCAATGACTGGTTCCTGAAAGGCAATGAACTATTCAGCGCTTTACCGGAACACGCCGACGCTACCTCATATAAATCACAGCTGGCCATCCTGGGTACACAGGCAGGTGCCAGTTATTCAGAGGAAGATCTTTTGTCCATCATGTCAGTATCCGTGATGGCAGCCTTCGAAACATCTAAGGACAGTTTGTCAATGGCCCTTCTCGAAATTCTCGGGAACACAGACAAGATTGACGAAGTGTTGTCAGCCGACAGTGCCGCAATGGGAGTAGCCATCGAAGAACTTTTCCGTTTCACCGCACCCTTGCAGTACACCATTCGTGTTACCGGGGAACCGATGATGGTAGGTGATCAGTTTATACCGGAAAATTCAAAAGTATTCCTTTGC
>SDZZ01000401.1 GCA_004173255.1 Chitinophagaceae bacterium
GTGAAGCCCATGAATCACGGGTTTGGCAACGTTGGTACCCATCTGCAGCATAGTGACTCCGTTGATCTTACTCAGCGCTTCGGCGAGTGACAGACCCTTTGTTTCATCCAGCCGCCGGCCGCTGAGGTCCTGTTTGAAACCACTGCTGGCTGTGCCGGTCCGGCCCGATACCACCACTTCCCCCAGGGTATTCATGGCATGTGGTAAAAAATAATCCGAATGCTTGTCGCGGTTGATGGTTACGTTCTGCTGCAATGGCTGGCAGTCGACATGCGTAATACTGAGCACATACTGACCAGCGCAGACCGAGTTAAAAACGAAATCCCCTTTTTCATCAGTCACCACGGGTTCGGTAACACCGGAAAGGTTCACAATTGCACCCACCAGTTTTTCTTTCGTATCTACGTCTTCAACGTGACCGGAAAAACGTAACCCGCAACTATCCGTCAACGTGGGGTCTTTAAAATCCGATAAACTGTCCTGCGAAAACACGGCATTCGCTGTTATCAACAGCAATGCGGTAATGAGATATTTCATGGAAATACATTAGCTAATTAAAACAGGTCCGGTCGGGCGACCGGGATTTCAACTATGTTCAGGCTAATGCAGGGGGACCACGCAGGTCGGCATGTTCAACTGTAATGTAAAACGGTGCTTCATGGAACTCGGAAGCGACAGCGGCAAGGTAGATAAATGCAGGGGCAAACACCGGCTGCTCCGTCTCCACAAACGGCGACTCGGCCACCTGGTCATGGATATCACACACATACTTCGAAGGCTGTATGTCGATGGTGGATTCCTGGTGATTGTTTGCCGGAATGTGGCGGTGGTTGGTGAGCAGGTTATGCAGGATCTGCTTCGGGGTTACCCCAAGGCAGAAAACCAGCAGCAG
Source organism: Chitinophagaceae bacterium (assembly GCA_004173255.1). Taxonomy (GTDB): domain Bacteria; phylum Bacteroidota; class Bacteroidia; order Chitinophagales; family Chitinophagaceae; genus JBEVJC01. The sequence goes on from SDZZ01000401.1 coordinate 893, forward strand.
GAAACCTGCAAGAATGGACCGTATGTTGTTATTTTTATTCAACCAGTATTTTCAACAAGGTTGCAAATTAGGGATTTTGGCTGAAACAAAAAAAACCCCGGCTAAGGGCCAGGGTTTTCAACTTATAAAAACATGCACTATCGAACTTTTAACATGGGGCGCACCTGTTGTTTGGGACCATTCTGCAGGCGGGCATAGTATACGCCGCTGGGAAGGCCACCGCTATCGAATGTGAAAGTAAAGGTACCCGCAGTGCGAAGGTCCACATCAACCGGGGTTTTGATCACCCGGCCCAGCATATCGATGATCTGCACGAGGGTATGTCCGCCAATAGTAGTATAACTGATGGTGGTGGTACTCGTAAACGGATTCGGGTAGTTGGTGATCAGGTTAAGCCCTGCATTCGGGTTCTCTGTATTGACCCCGGTACAATCATTATCCTTCACAATTGCCAGGCTCTGGAAATTCTGGAACAGCACCGTCTGCAACGTGGCAGCCGGCACGCAGAACCATTTTTCAAGGATCGATGCATACACACTCCGGAAGTCGTACTGGAACGGGATATTATCCTGTACGGATGCGCCGCCGGGAATGGATGGATTGGTTCCGGTGACACCCTGGATGGCCTGTTTACCAAAAATGAACATTGGTGCAGCTGCCCCGTGATCGGTTCCCATACTCGAGTTGGATTTGATTCGCCGGCCGAACTCGGAGAAGGTAAGACCCATCACGCGTTCATCCACCTTCAGGAATTTCAGGTCATCGAGGAAGGCCTTGATTGCGTCGGATAAATTCTTCAGGAGTTTTGCGTGGGTACCGGTCGATGTATCGGCTGCTTCCACCTGTTGTGAGTGGTTGTCAAATCCGCCCATACCTACCATGTAGATGCGGGTCTTCAATCCGCCTGCAACCAACCGGGCTACAATCTTCAGCTGGTCGGCCAGCTGGTTGTTTTCCGGGTATGCCGCCTGTTGCGGAACTTTTTCAGCCGCAGCAACAATGCGTTCTGCAAAGAGGTTGGTTTGTTTTGCAATGGTGCGGATATACGTCAGCTCATAACCCATCGGTGTATCCGGTGCCGGATCGATCACATTATTGAGCAGGTTATAAAAACTGGTTGGGTTGGTAATACTCATACCCATGTTCATGGCCGGACCCTGCAGTGTGAGGGAGGTCACCGAGCCGATCTGGATTGCCAGTGGATCGGGCATGGTTTCGTTGGGATAACCTTCCGGATAGTTCGGGTACTCGGTGTTGAGATAACGTCCGGCCCAGCCGGTGTTCACCACCTGGTCGCTGGAAGATCCGCTCATCCAGATATCGGTTGCGCGGAAGTGCGAGAAGTTAGGCGAAGGATAACCTACTGCCTGGATGATATTCAGTTTCTCTTCATTATACAATGTCTGCATGCCGGTCATTGCCGGGTGCAGGCCGGTTGCGTCGTATTCGTCGAGCCGCAGGATGGCAGACTCCTGGATGGCCACGTTGCTTCGCGCGCCATAGTAATCGCTGTAGGTAGAGATGGGGATTACCATGTTGAGTCCGTCATTGCCGCCGCTCAGTTGTACAATGACCAGTACATGGTCCGTTTCAATGGCCGGATCCATCAATGCCCGCAGCAGCGGCGATTCCCCGTTAAACGCTTTTACAGAATAACCATCCACCACTGCCGGTATAACGGCGGCGGCAGGGATACTGCTTCGTAAAAAATCTCTTCTTCTCATAAGACGGTTTTAGGATAATTGGTATTCGGAAAGGTTCATGAGGTATTGGTAAAATGTTTTCAGCCTGTTCGAAATAATAGCCTGTGCCATTTCATTCGATTCATCGACCAGGTAACCATTCCACGCATTGGTCCAGTAGTAATCCTGGGCCTGGCCGCTGAGCAGGATATTCTGTTTGATGCTCAGCTTGGCTGCATCGGATATCGGCACACGGTACATCACCCCCAGTGCATCTTCCACCAGGGCATTGGGGTCGCCCGGGTTCGGTAATGTTTTGGTAAATGCAATGGTATCGATCTGCAGCGTTTTCATGTTGCGGGTGAAACCATTCCACAGCATGGTATCGGTAAACTGGTTACGTTTCGGCAAGGTATCATGGTTGATCCAGAACTCGTGGAAGGAAGGCTCCTGGTAATAGGCAGGCCATCCCGATACATCCGGCGGATCGCCTACATTCTGGCCCATTACATTTTTCCAGTTGCGCAGGTAGTTCCACATTTCGTAAGTGTCTTCGTACTCGGTGGCAGCCGGCGGTATCACTACACCAAACTCACGCATACAACCCACCACATGGTCCACCGGGCTTTTGATAAGACATCCCTGGTTGAGTACATCAAAAAAATGTTCACTGCGGAAAAGCGTATCCAGCACGGGTTTAATCTCGTAGTTGGACGCACGGAAAACGGCAGCCAGCGGTTCAATCACATTTGCTTCGGCCGCATCATCAATCTGGTAATAAATGAACCAGCGGTAAATGCAGCGGCAGATATATTTGGCCGTCTCTTCTTTTGCGAAGAGCATGTTAATGAGGTCATCGGTTTCCAGTGCACCGTCCGCGCCGGTGCGACCAGTCAGCACATTGCCATTGAAATAGGCGGAAAATGTTTTATTGTTCGGGTCATGTTTGGTATCGTCGAAATACACCGAACCATCGGCCGGATTAATCCGCCATCCGGTCAATACCCTCGCCACACGCTGCACATCTGTTTCGGTATAGGCAACGGAAGGACCTTTGCCAAGGGTAAATAATTCCATCAGCTCACGGCCATAGTTTTCATCGGGGGCCGATGCGGAGTTCAGGAATCCATTCAGGTAAACAAGCATACCCGGGTCGATGGTCACATCTTTTACCATCGTTTTAAAATTACCGAGGCAGTCTTTTCTCAACAGGTCATTATGCTGGTAAATGAATTTCGAAATCTTGATGGTGCGTGTTTCCGTACCAAAATGATCGGCCCAGAAAAGCGTGAGCTTTTCGCGGATGCTTCGATCCTGGTTCAGCATGGCACCGGTCCACCATTTCTTGAATGATTCCCGGCGCAGTTCGTTCAGGTCTTCATCCGCCGTAATCTCATTTACCCAGGTGGCACCTGCGGGCACCACTGCATCGGCGATCTCACTGCTGTAATCGTTTACCGGTGGAGCAGGAAATGGCGCAACAGGTGTAAGCAATTCATCCACTGCCTGGTTCATACTGAGGCCCGCGAAATGATCGAGGTCCGCACGCGTGGTGCCAAACATGGTTCTTTTGAGGAGGTGTTGTACTTCGTTGCGGGTCCAGGGACCACT
>SDZZ01000402.1 GCA_004173255.1 Chitinophagaceae bacterium
CCCTTATTCGCCGTAGAGCCGGCCGGCATACCAGTCTTCAAAGCCGTTCTCGGTGACGGCGATCTGGATGTCCTGGCGTCGGATGCCGAGCGCTTCGAGCTTCAACACGACATTCTTGTAGAACTTGCGCTTGATGTCGGCGCTGTACTTATGGACCATCAGCACCTGGATCAGGACGAGGTCCTGGCGGTCGACATTGCCGTAAGTCGGGTCGAACACCAGCTCGCCTTCTTCACGGGGGCGGAACACCTGGAACTTGTCGTTGGCTGGAGCGGCGAGCTCCTCGATGCAGGCCTTCTGAATCTCGTCGCTCATGGCCTTGGCATACTTGGTGTACATGGCGCGCGACATATCCACCTGAACAAGTGGCATCTTGATAATCTCCGGATTGAAGCTGTGGGTTAGCCTTTGGTCGCGCCTGCCGTGAGGCCACCGACGAACATGCGCTGGAAGACCAGGAAGAGAAGAGCGATGGGAATGGTCATGACCATCGACGCCGCCATCACCCCGCCCCAGTCGGTATTGAACTCGGTGGAGAATTCCGACAGCCCGATCGGCAGTGTCTTTACCGAGGAATCGGTGGCGAAGCAGAGGGCGAAGATGAACTCGTTCCAGGTGGTGACGAACGCATAGACCAGCACCGCGATGAGCCCCGGCATCGAGAGCGGCAGGGTGATGCGGAACAGCACGCCAAGCCGGCTCGAACCATCGATGATGGCCGCCTCTTCGACCTCGGGCGGAATGGCCTTCATGTAGCTGGTCAGCATCCACACCGAGAGCGGCAGGGTGATGATCATGTAGACGAGGATGAGGCCCCAATAGGTGTTCACGAGGCCGAGTACGCGCAGCGTGATGAACAGCGGCACGATGATGGCTGCAGTGGGCAGCAGTTGGCCGATGAGCACGAAGGCCTGCCAGAACGGCTTGCCGCGGAACTCGAAGCGCGCAAAGCCGTAGGACGCAAAGATCGCCAGCGCCAGCGCCAGTCCGGTCGAGCCGACCGAGATGATCACCGAATTGAGAAAGTAGCGCGGGATGTTGGAGTCGAACAACACATTGGCGTAGTTGGCGATGGTGGGCATATCGGGCCACCAGTGCGGCGGTACGGTGTAGAGCTCTCCCAGCGTCTTGATGGATGACAGCGCCATCCACGCGAATGGGAACAGGCACACCAGCATTAGAACGATGATGCCGATGATAGTGAGCGGAAGCGGCAGGCCGGAGCGCACCGTGCTGGCAGTGGTCATTTCGCGGCCTCCGGGCTGGGTGACGAGACTTTGATGTAGACAGCCACCACGGCGATCACGACGAAAAAGAAGATGACCGACAGTGCCGCCGCCTGGTTGAAGTTCACGCTCTCGAAGGCTGTGCGGAAAATCTGGATGGGCGTGATGAGCGTCTTGTTGGCCGGACCGCCCTTGGTAATGGCGTAGATGATGGTGATGGAGTTGAGCGCCCAGATCACCAGCAGCAGCGTGACGGCGGTGAGTACGGGGCGCACGCCGGGCAGGCTGATGTGCCAGACTTCGTGCCAGAAATTGGCGCCATCGACGCGCGCAGCTTCATAGAGATCGCTGGGAATGGACTGTAGCCCCGCCAGGACCATGATGGCGACGAACGGGAAGAGCTTCCAGACATTGATGGCAATGAGCAGCGGCATGACCAGATCGGGGTCGCCCAGCCAGTTGAGCGCCTTGGGCACCGCGCCCGTGCTGGTCATCATGTAGTTGATGATGCCGAACTCGGTATGGAACATCCATGCCCAGGTGGTGGCCGCGACGATGCCCGGGACGACCCAGGGCAACAGCGTCAGCGAGCGGACCACCGAGCGGCCCCAAAAATTCTGATTGAGCAGTTAAACTAAAATGGACTCGAAATACTGAATGACATGTTTTTTTAGAAAATTCTCCTGCGCTAATAAGTCTCCATGCGGGATGGGCTTTACTAATGTCCACCTCGGCCAGCCATCTTTATCAAGCCCGTCGAACGTATAATACCCATCCAGACTCAGCACCCGGCAAACGGCAATGTGCATGAGATCTTGCTTGGCTTCTTTGGAAAATCGTTTAGGCCCCGTTCCTAGCTCCTGAACACCTATTAAAAAGAGAACAGCATTGAGATCAGCAGGTGCCTGCCGGGGAAAGGTTTGATTGGAAAGGTTTTGGGCTTGTTGGTTTTTCCCCTGGAAAAGTAAATTCCTGATTTCATTTATCTGGCTCGAGGTATTCACTGGCACATTATTTCCAGGTTCACCTGCCCAAACGGTTTCCTCGTTCAACTGTAAATGTTCCCTTTCAGGATTTCCAAAGGCCATTAAACCCAACCGGCCATTGCCGAGCGGTAGTGCTTCGTTCCAATTTTGAGCCGGTTTATCATAGTGCAATTTAAGGAGCTGCTGTGCAACTGCATTAAAGGAGCTGCCCGTAAAGCCTAACAGGAGAAATAAGCCGAAAATAATTTTGCGAGGGTGAATGCTGGTTTTTATGCTTCTCATATCTTTCTTATCCATTGCAGATTGATGAATACTGAATACATTCAACAGTCTTTATATTGGTTAGTAATGAGGCAAAAATATCATCAGAAGGATAAAAAGGGGTTTAAAAAATGTGCAAAGGGGTTTAAGTATTAGGCAAAATCAATTACTCACCTATTGATTTCAAATATTCTGAAGGAGACAGTTTGTATTTCTCCTTAAAGCAAGTGCTGAAGTATTTGGCATTGGTAAAGCCCACGGTATAGGCAATTACCGAGATACTTTTTTCTCCGCCATCAAGAAATTGTTTTGCCCTCTGCAAACGCATGTGGCGTACAAATTCTACCGGGGCGAAGTCTGTCAAACTTTTAAATTTCCGGTAAAAAGTAGAACGCCCCATGCCAATGGCTTCTGCAACTGAATCGATGTTGAAATCGGTGTTTTCCATGTTCTGCTCCACTATTTCAATTACCTTTTCCATAAACAGCTTATCTTTGTCGGTAATCACAATATCCGAAGGTTCAAGCGGCGGCAAATGTTTGTTTTCTACCAACTCGGTAAAAATCCTTTTTCGTTGCTTTATTAAACCAGCAATAGCGGCCATTAAAAACTCGTTATTAAAAGGCTTGGTGATATAATAATCAGCTCCATATTGCAAGCCTTTAATCTGGTCTTCAATTGAAAATTTTGCCGATAACAATACCACAGGGATGTGACTGGTAGAAATATCATTTTTTAATTGGTCAAGCATATCGATACCGCTCATTACCGGCATCATCACATCACTTAAAATTAAATCGGGTACTAATTTCTGGGCCTTTTGCAGACCCTCGGCGCCATCTCCAGCCGTCTCCACCTCATAAAACCGATTAAGCTGGGTAGTCAGAAAGTTTCTTAAATCATCATTGTCCTCCACTAGTAGCAGCTTTGCTTTCGGTTGTAAATCATCACTAAGTACCGGGGTGTTCCCCTCCCCTTTCGGCACCTGTTTAACTGGCACAGCAACCTGTTGGCTCTCTATAAATTCTATATTTTCTCCAACAAAATGAGATTTATCAGTTAGCAAAGCCACTTTTACGGTCAGGCCTCGATCTTCGTTTTGATGTGCAGAAATCTGTCCTCCATGAAGTTCAATTATTTCTTTTGAAAGCGCCAAACCAATGCCCGAGCCTTTTTGATTCATATCATTCTGATGATCGACCTGGTAATAAAGGTTGAAAATTTCTTTGAGTTGATTTGCCGGAACACCAACGCCCTGATCTTCAACTGAGAGATTAACATACTTCATTGAGGGGTCACTATCAATTTTCACCCCAATATTTGAATGATCGGCACTAAATTTAAAAGCATTGGAAAGCAGGTTATAAATTACAATCTCTAATTTGTCCTTATCACCCCAGATATTAATGGCTAAATCACTTGGTAACAGGCTAAGGCTGATATTGCGTTGCAATGCAGTTTCGCGAAAATAGGTCAATACCTCTTTAACGAGCATGGTTAGATCGAAATGAGCGATTTGCAGCTTCGCCTTACCACTTTCCAGCTTTCTGAAATCCAAAAGCTGATTGATAAAACGTATCATTCTGTTAGAGTTCTTTTTTACAATTTCAATCTGATCATATCCCTGAGGACTTAAGGCTTCGTTTTTTCCAATTTCTTCAATGGGATTCAAAATCAGCGTGAGCGGGGTGCGCAGCTCATGAGATATA
>SDZZ01000403.1 GCA_004173255.1 Chitinophagaceae bacterium
CGTCCAAGAAGCGCAGGCAATAAGTCTTGTCCCAGCCCTGATACACCACATGTTCCAAATCTGTACTAGATTCTGGAAGAAAATGCCCATCACTGCTTTAAGGGAAATTTCCTTTGAAGTAGAAAAGGGCGAACTCTTTGGAATCATAGGTCCGGATGGCGCAGGTAAAACACAAATGAGTATGACAGAAAATCACCAGGATCATTGCATCAGGATGGCATTTTAAAATTTCGGGAAGTAAAAGCAGCAGCACGTAAACCTCAGGGATGTAAGATCGCTGGCAGCACAAATTCTTTCACTATGCGTTCGGCCTGCAGATGGCCATACGGTTTATTAAACGCTTTGGAGGTAATGATGATAACTACCGGCAGGTCGTTGAAAATGATAAATTCATTGCCGCCATTCCCGGCACAATAAAACGCTTCATAGTTTTTTCCATTCACGACATAGGTTTTATTCCAGAACAGGTATCCATAAAATTCATTGACACGGCCGGGAATGGAGAGTTGCCGGGTGAATGTTTTTTTGATCCATGCTGAAGGAACCACCTGTTTGCCGCCCCACATACCGTTGTTTTTGTACAACTGTGCATACCGGGCATATTCGAGCGACGTCATCGCCAGGCTGCCCGCAGTATTAACCACATGCCGGGGAGTGTACTGCCATTTGTAGTGGGTAATACCGAGCGGCCGGAATAATTTTTCAGCCGCGTATCGTTCCAGTCCACCTGGTATTCTTTTATCCAGCATATCCCCCATCAACACTACACCCGCCGTGAAATAATCCCACTGCCTGCCATTTGTTTTGTTGCTGTCAATGGCCAGGTCAAGGGTAAACTTCACCCAGTCGCTGGTGGGGTACATATTTTCTTCATTACCCGGCGACTCACTATGGGCATCGGATCCATTTAAGGCCGAACTCATGGTCAGCAGGTCTTTGATCCGGATGGAATCCTTCACCCCTGAGTAGTGCTGGTATTGCTGCAGGTTGTAGAATGATTTGAGTTCTTCGTCCTCCGACCTGATGTACCCATCGCGGATGGCCATCCCCATCAGCGTGGAAGTAAAAGATTTACCGGCGGAACGGGTATCGTGCAGGGTATTCCTGTTTGCCCCGTTGAAATATTCTTCAATCAGCAACCGACCATCGCTGACCACCACCACACTGCTGATATCCTTCAACTCATACCGTTCAATGGCGGCATTCATCGATTCAATTTTTGACCGGTCAAACCCGGCTTTTGAAACTTTCCAGCCGCTGCCTGGGCGCACAGGCTGGATGGCCATCTCTGCTGCAGATACCAACGGGGTGCTCACCTTCAGTTGAACCGTTCCGGTAGCAATGATGTGCCCCACCCTTAATACGGCTGTACTCATGCCCTGGTCAACATAATCACCCACCGGCTTATCAGTAAACCCGGCAGGTGAACTCACATATGGTCTTAGTTCCACTTTCAGGATGTGCAGGCCATCGGTCAGCACCTTATCACCCCCGTTGAGCCGGAACCTGTCCCACAGGTACATCGCCCACCAATCCTCGCCAGTGGTGCTGGTAAATGGAACGCGAAAACTGGTGGAGGTATTTTTATTCCCTCCCGATCCATAGCTACAGCCGGCATTTATATTTTCCCGGTATACCAGTGAATCGTCAATATAAAACGCAAACTGGAAATTCCCCATGGCTGAAAGTTCAGTCAATGGCAGGGATGGCGCCAGCTGGTGCATGAAGTTGGTAATTGAGTTTGCCATAAACACCCGGATGTTGAGAGTGTTTCTTCGTGACAGGGAAAAACTGTCAAGGAAATCTTTTTCCCGATACGTATCCAACGGGATATTACGGTCCATGAAAGTAATGCGACCGGTATTTCTTACGTGAACCGGATTGGTAACCGGGTCGATGGGTATAAGGTCGGGAACCTGCGCAGGAGTTGAACATGAAATGAAAAGTGCGAGGATAACAATCGGGAAATGTTTCAACAGTAAAATTTTGCATCAAAACTACCGTCAATGTACGCGGAAAAATAGAACAGGATTAACGTGGCAGGCCAGGCAGCGTGTTATCCAAACAACAGTCTCCGGTATACAGACGGTGTCGTGCCATTCTGTTCCCTGAAACACCGCACAAAATGACTCTGGTCCGCAAACCCGCACTCAAAGGCAATATTCGTCAATGATTGTTCCCGATTGCCAAGCAAACCAAGCGAACGGGTCACCTTCAGTTTGCGCAGGTATTCGCCCATGGTACAATGGAAATATTTTGAAAAATCGCGCGACAGGTGTACAGGGTGCACCTGCAGCAGGACCGACAACTGCGACAGCGAAGGCGGGTTATCTGAATGTGCATGCAGGATCTCTTTCAGCTTTGCCACCCACAAAGGTGATCCGGAGTAGCGGCACCTGCTGCGGTCTGCTATGCCGGAAAGCAAGTTCAGCAGCAGCGATTGTACGGCCAGACCAGACGAAGGCACAAAGGCCTGCGTTTCGGCAGCCACCTGGTACATCATCAGCCTGGCAGATGGATCATCCACCCTGAAACTACCCTGTACGGACACATCCAGCTGCGACCGGGTGAGCCATTCCTGCTCGATCTCCACATGGAAACCACGGGTGAATCCCGGTGGCTTGCTATTGTAGTGGGGCTCCTGCCAGTTATGGAAAAGCAGCGTCCCCGCGGGGCATTCACATGTTTCGTTTTTGTTGCCTTCGATCACTGCACCCTGAAGGATAAAAGTAAAATAAGCGTGTTCGTGATAGTGCCAGTCTACCGTATCGTGCGTGTAAACCGTATCGGTAAGTGTGAGGCCATCGAGATGGATCGTCCTGTTTGTTTCGCCAAAAAATTCACCTTTTACAAGACGCTTCATAATAACCTGTATGGAGTCCTAAAGTAGTAATTTAATTCCACTACTGGTTAATCGTTTAACGATGGTCGGGCCCATTACGCGCCAATCCGGCGACGAGGGTTTCGTGCATTACTGGTCAATCCGAAGCTGGACGGTGGTTTCGACTTCCGGGCTGATCACCGAACCCACCTTCACCACTTCATAGTCCGTTTTTTTGTCGTCGAAATTGGGGTTGTAAGTATGGGTGGTCTTTAACGTTACCATCAGCGCATCTTCCGGTTTGATCACCACCTCGCGGTGGTGGAACGCATCAAGCCATTCCAGGTCGAGCATCCTTGCTTTCAGTGGCCGTTTACCCTGCAGGAAATCCCATTTCGGCTGGCTGCTGAGCATGTCCACCTTCTTGATCTTAAGCAGTTCCGTGGTTTCGTTCACGATAGTCCGCTGACCCAGCTCACCCAGGATTTTTGGTTTGTTGATGGTAATGCCTTTTGCAATAAATGTATTACCCGCCTGCGATTTATATTCCAGCAATTCTTTTTCTCTGAGGTTATTGAGGTATTTCACCAGGTCATCCACTGCATTGAGGATAAAATAACTGTTCACCTGGGTCACCATCACCGCAAACTGCTCCCCGATGCGCGTGATCTCCTCGTTGATCTCACCAGTCAGGGTTTCTATCTGGCTCCTGGTTGTAATCTCTTTTTCGTCGGATAATTTTTTGATCAGCCGGTATCTCGATTTTACCAGCAGGGTATTGATAGCGTTACGGAGTTCCGCGTTGTCCACTAATTCATCGGGCATTCCTTTCAACACCTGCGCCAGTGATGTCTTCAGGGAACCAAACTCAATATCTTCGAGACTGTATTCCGATACGATTGTAGGGAAAATATTTCGAAGCAATAACCGGTCAAACTCGGTGAACACTTCATAAAAGCCGAGCAACTGGGTAAATGCTTCCGCTGCATTTTTTTCATTCCTGAAAAGCAGGTTTATTTCGAATCTTGATTCCGCAGTGGTTTCAACAGCCATAGATCGTCAGTGAGGGTGAAAGTAAATAAGGAGCGCGCAAGTTACATAAAACACGCAGTCCGAACTATCAGAAATCGGGGAAACTTAAGTCTCTTATCGAAAGATGATCAATGATGACAAATAAAAATCCGGGTAAAGAAAAACCGGGTGAACTAAGCCTCGAAATGTAAAAAGGGGCTGAAGCCAGCCCCTTTTCAATATGATTCCTCAAACGGCGACGTCAGTTTTTAATGATGATCCTCGTATTCCCTTCGACAGTGCGCAGGAAATAAATTCCACCTGTCACACTTCCTACGGGGATCACG
>SDZZ01000404.1 GCA_004173255.1 Chitinophagaceae bacterium
GCTACCGACGCGCCTTTCAGTCCATCCCAATACATCCGGATCACCAGGTCATCGCGTTTGATGATATCGGTCCCGGGAGCGATCGTGATCCAGATATGGTTGATAATGCCCGCGCCTTTTACATCGAAGATGCGTTTGGTTTGACCCGGCTGGATATTTTCAATGCGATCCTTATTGCCACCGGTGGTGTCATAACTGCTGACGCGTTTTGATCTCATACCGCTTTTGATGCGGGCAGCACCGAGCATGTCATTGTCGGGCAACTGCGCAAAAATGGTGGTGGAGCAAACGAGGGTGGCAAAGAGTAAAGGGAGTATTTTTTTCATAATGATTTGTTTTGTTCGCTTTGTTTCCTGTTACTATAAGTGATGATTGTCATTCGCAGTTACTATGAGTGATGATTGTCATTCGCGGGAGCGGGCCGTATCAGCAGCCACGATTCCCCGCTCATCAGTTCTTCCCGGGTTTATCGTAACCTGTACGCCATGACCGGTGCATCATTATTCGCAAAAACCAATGTTCTGGAATTCCCCAGCATCAGCAGGTCACGCGTGTCGGCCCGGACATTCAATCCACTGGCGGCCTGGGTTAGTGTTGAATAGTTTAATTTTTTATCTCCCATCAGCACCAATCCATGATTGGCCCGGAAGCGACCAAGTTTGATCCGGGCCCACGATTGGTTGCCCGCCAGAACCAGGTCCTTTATCCCATCGCCGTTCAAATCGTCGGCAACGATACCATAGATCGGTGCGTACTGTGCCTCTGCCGGCAGGTTGCCGCGCAAAAAGCCCTTTCCACCCCGGTTAATAAGCAACAACGTTTCAAGCATCTCTGCTTATACCTGCTTCACCGCTTTAGATTGTTCGGCCGTCAGCAGGTTCGCGCTCGTTGCGCGCGCGTAGGTTTCGTACTGCAGGTATTTTTTATTAAGCATCGGGATCTGTTCAGCGAGATCATCCCGCGATGCAGCGGGGTAGGACACGCCCTGGATGTAATAGTTCAGGATGGGGTCAACGGATCCGTTACTATCGAAGTCTTTGTAGTCAATGGTAACTGGTTGTTTTTCCGAAGCCCGAAGCTGGCCATTCAGTCCCATGTTACCAAGAACCAGCTCTTCATCACCATCCCCATCGAGGTCCGCAGCGATGATCCGGTTCCAGCAACCGGACGAAGCAAATGGGAGGAACCCTTTAGTCTCATTGACCAATGTGGGAGAAGAAACGGGTGCAGCGAGTGTGCGGGTGGTCAGACCACGCTTCTGCTCCGGGTTTGGTGCCGGAGTAAAAACGGATCGATTCACCAGCACCTGCACCGCCATAAAATCACCAACAATAACCAGGTCTGGTTTTTTATCCATGTTCACATCGGTCCATACCGCATCGGTTACCATTCCAACCCGTGTAAGCGAAGGGCACGTGGCGATTGTAGCGTCTTTAAAGTTTCCCTTTCCATCATTCAGTAAAATATAGGAGGGCGGGGCTTCCGGATACCGACCGGGTATTACCCGTCCCCCAACAAATAAATCGAGATCACCATCACCATCCACATCACCCGCCGCCACTGCGCCCGTAGGCACCAACATCTTCGGAAGTGCATCAATAGTACGGGTAAATTGTCCCGCGCCATTATTCAAATACAACCGGTCCTGGTACAACGGATCACCTGCAGGAAATTCATAACCACCACTGGCAACGTATAAGTCCTTGTCCCCATCGCCATCCGCATCAAACAAAACACTTCGTGTGTTTTCAGCAGCTTTGTCTGCATCGAGGGCAGGGCAGTTCATCGGACGGAATGATCCATCGGCTGACTGGATAAACACCTGGCCCGGCTGGCCCGCTGCACCACCAACAAACATATCTTCCAGCCCATCACCGTTTACATCCCCACCGGCCATACATGGACCAGTGCGGGATAGGTAAGACGGCAACAAACCCTGGACGGTAAAATCATTAAACGCATTTTCGTGATGAACAAATGTTATAGCAGGAACCGGAACAAATATGGAACGGGAGGTGGCCCGGCTGCCGGGAACATCCAAGGATGGTTGATTATTTGGGCTCTCTGGATGAATGGGATCCTGCGAGAGGTTGTAAGTCACCGAGGTAGTAGAATCCGTTTGCCCCCGGCCGTTAGTTACGGTTGGGTGGTAACTGGCATGATGGAAGGTGTTCCCTATACTGTGCTGGTCCCAGTCAACATCACCTGTATCGAGCTCGAGCGTTTCATTCCAGGTAACCGTTATTGTCTGGTCGACCGGCTGCTGGTCAAGGTGCTGAAGCCGTCCATCGGGCCAGCGGATATTCAATGAATCGATCAATGCAATTTTACCCAAACCAAAATGGACAACTGGTTCGACCGCCGATTGGAACCCACGAACCGGCTGCTGTTCCGCGTACAATATTCCGCCACCTGCATAAGCAGTGACAGATGCGCCGACACCCAGCCGGTTCATGATCGAACCCTCGAACTTAACCCGGAGGTAATGCGACTGCGGCTGCAGGGTCCGTACATTATTTTTATAAACCGATGCCAGCTCATTGATGTTATTCACCACCAGGTCCAGGTCACCATCATTGTCCAGGTCAGCATACACTGCACCGCTAGACACTCCCGGTTTACCCAAACCCCATTCCTTCGCCTGGTTACGGAAGACTCCGCCACTATCCTGGTGGTACGCATAGTTCGGGATCTTCACCTCGGGCATCTGGGCAAGCAGGGTCTTCGCATTCTGGATGGGAGCACCCGATCGCTCACGACCCATCTGCTCCACCCGGTATTTCATAAAGTCCATGTTGGTATAATCGCGCGCATACCCGTTTGTGACAAACAGGTCACGGTGCCCGTCATTGTCAAGGTCCGCCAGCAGTGGAGCCCAGCTCCAGTCGGTACTACTGACGCCGGCAAACTGCGCCACTTCACTAAACGTACCATCCCCGTTATTCAGGTGCATCATGTTGCGGCTGTACTGATAGTAGAACCCTGCGGTAAACAGTTGCTGGAACTTATTGAAATTTTCCGCGCCACTATGCATTTTCTGCATGTAGTTGTCTTCGGGTAACATGTCCATGGTGACCAGGTCGGGCAGGCCATCATTGTTGATGTCCGCCGCATCCGAACCCATGGAGAAAAGCGACACCTGGTCCATCGATGAACCCAGCCGTTCCGTGAACGTGCCATCGTGGTTATTCAGGTAAAAGTAATCCGGCTCATTGAAGTCATTCGATACATATACATCGCTCCAGCCGTCCTTGTTCAGATCCGACACCGCCACTCCCAATCCAAAGCTCAGCACATTGGATATGATGCCCGCCTGTTTGCTTACATCGGAAAAATGACCATTATCGTTGCGGAACAGTTTACTGGAAAAATTATCATTCTGCTGTTTGCGCAGCGCGGTGTTTTCATAGGCACCATAAGCATACTGCTGCTGGGAATGATTAATAAGGAACAGATCCAGGTCGCCGTCGCGGTCATAATCCAAAAAGGCCGCCTGGGTAGAGTAGCCCTGGTCGGCCAGCCCATAGGCCTTCGCCTGTTCCGTAAAGGTTCCATTGCCCTGGTTAATGTACAGCAGGTTCTGGCGACGTTGCGGCAGCACATCGGCCGAACGGCAGATATAAATATCCAGTAACCCATCGCCGTTTACATCCGCCATGGCAGCGCCGGTGCACCAGCCCTGCTGGCTGGCAACACCCGATTTTTCCGTGATATCTTCAAATTCAAAGTCCCCTTTGTTCAGGTAAAGCCTGTTAGGAACCATGTTGCCGGTAAAAAACAGATCGGGCAGTCCGTCGTTGTTAATATCACCTGCGGCCACACCACCACCATTATAGAAATAGAGATAGTTCATGACGTTGGCCGCATCGTCCTCCCGTAACGTGTTCTTGAAGTCGATGCCCGTGCGGTCGTCATCGAGACTGGTGAACATACGGCTCTCATCGTCCCTGCAGGATACCAATGCTAGAGTAGCAAAAATATAAATCAGTTTACCCTTCATATCCGGATGTAAATTTTATTCCGATCGAGCATCCAGCCGGCCGACCAGCAGATCATTGCGAATAGTATGGCAGACAGCAGCGACCCGGCCGGGCCAGGTAACCAGTGCTGGAAATAGTTTAGGTTCAACCAGGTAACGAGATCAGTGTCGCCGACCGGGATCAGGA
>SDZZ01000405.1 GCA_004173255.1 Chitinophagaceae bacterium
ACTGCCTTGTTCTTCAGGAAATCGACGATCTTCTGCATCCGTGCCAGACCTTCTGCGCGCGTGATAAACTGCCGGCTGATGCCCGTTACAATGGCCAGGATCCCGAATCCGGAACCTCCGGTGGCCACGGTGTTGTTGTCACCATTCGAACGCTCGCGGGCAAGACCCGATACCGGGTGTGCAAAGTCCCAGAAATATTTAAAGGTCTGTTGCTGTACTTTATCCAGGAGCTGCTCATCTGTGATTAACGGAAACTTACGGGTGGAATCAATCTGTGTAAGCAGGTTGATGACCGTGCTGGTGGTGAGCGGGCCGCCACCCGATGACTTCAGCGAGGTATTGGTGGTGAGTGTATATCGTGAAATGCTTGTGAGCGCCGATGAAGGTTGGACAGACAATATGCTGTCGCCGGTTTCATAATTAACCGAAACACCGACGTTGGTACCGCTTCGTACATCCTTCAGTACCACACCGGCAGCAACGGTACCGCGATCGACCGGTGCGTCGAATCGAAGGCGCACCAGCGGCATCAGTTTGACGTTAGTATTGTTTGCCTGTGAGGGCAGGACGTCGACCGACCACGACTTAAGGAAAATTGGACGTTGCGCAGGTGGGGGCAACGGCGGTTCAGGTTCACCCCCTCCCGATTTGCTACACGCGGTAAAAAGGGTAACTGAACAAAGAAGGGCTATTGAAAAAATCTTTTTCATCATTTGTTATTTGATCGGTAAAACAACAATGGTTCATTATTCCTGGCCACAACCAGCAATGGCCCGGCTGCGGTGCGTATCCATTTTATATCACGTACCTGGCCTTTAACAGATGCCAGCATCGGACTATTGGTTGCCTGTACCGTGCTTCCACTAAAGGTGAACATCCTTAAGGCCTGCGCATCGTAACGGCCTTCATAAGGCGTTACATCGTAGAAATTTCCTCCCGCAAGGAAGCCGCCGGGTACATCGCAGAAGCTGAATACAGGCGCCATCTGCAGACCTTTCGGAAGATCGCTGATTGTAAACTTCTTATCCGTGCTGCCAAAAAAGACAGCTGATCCCAGGCGTTCGGCCGTAACCGGCGGCACGGTATCGATCCATCCATAGAATACATCTTTCATCGGCACACCGGCATAGTCGGAGTACAGGAGGTAATGTTTTTTAAGCAGTGGCAGTTGCCGCTCCACTTCATCTTTTGCGAGGAAGGGGTATTCAACTCCCTTATACATGTACGAAAGCAACTGGTCAGTCTTCCCATTACGGTCCATATCATGGGCATACATACGCAGGGGACCATCCTTACCACTCCAGAATTTATTGTTGTACCCCCAGTTGCCGGCAAGCACATCATCGATACCATCGCCGTTGACATCACGCACCAGCAGGCTTTGCCACAGTCCGGTCGACTGGCCAATCACTTCCGATGTAAATTTTTTATCCCTGTTATGGTAAACAACCACCGGCATCCACTCGCCGGTTACAACCAGGTCGGGCAGTCCGTCTTTATCCGGGTCAGTAAAAGCTGCCGCGGTAACCATACCGATGCTGCTGAGATTAATGACGGCAGGCGGGGCGACAGAAAATTTACCGGTTCCGTCATTCAGCAGCAGGTAGGAGGTTTGCGGTTTGCCATAAGCACCCGCGTCGGCAAGCACACCGACGAACAGGTCCAGGTCCTTGTCGCCATCCACATCTGCGGCGGCGATGCACGATTTATTCTGGTAAATCGCCGGGATCATACCCGTTGTTTTTGTGAAATGACCTTTCCCATCGTTCAGGTACAGGCGGTCAAGCAGCTCGGGTGATTGCCCTGTTAGTTCATTTCCTCCGCTGGCAACATAGAGGTCCGGGAAACCATCAGCATTGACATCTGCAAAGACGGCATCCACATCCTCACTTCCGGCATCCGGTGCAAACAGTGCTTCATCACTTGTTTTGAAGGTGCCGTTTGCCTGCTGCACAAATAGCACACCCGGCTGGCCTTTTGCCCCGCAGGCGTAGAAATCATCCAGTTGATCGCCATTGATATCTGCAACGGCGACCCTTGGACCCCGCTGCGATTCACCGTGCGGGATCAGGTATTGTGAATTGAAATCTTCAAAATTATTCTCGCGGTGCGCCCAGGGAAGCAGCACTTCCGGTGTTACGTCACGGAATGGCTCGACGGGTGCGGGGTGGAAGATGGCCTGGCTGAAGGTTCCTGCAGCTGCTGCCTGGTCCGCTACCAGTGGTTTATTGATAGCGGGTTTGACAATGGTCTGATAATGCTGGTCGGGCCATACAATCACCACGCTGTCGATGGTTGCCGTTGAATCGAGACCAAAATGAAGCCGCGGTTCAACGGACGACTGGAAACCCCTGGTCAGCATCACCTGCTGGTATTGCATGTGACCGTTGGCATATACCCAGGCTTTTGCACCGATGCCATTGCGGTTACCACCAGTTCCTTTAAAACTGATGCTGATATAATTTTTTACCGGTGCGTTGTTTTTCAGTACGATGGCTTTTGAGTTAATCGGATTGATGATCATGTCCAGCCGCCCGTCGTTATCCAGATCTGCATAAGCGGCACCGGTGTAATATCCTTTCAGCTTTCCTGTGCCCCATGCGTCACTCACATCAGTGAACGCGAGGTCGCCATCGCCTTTAAAGAAGTAGGGGTGCGAACTGCCGTCAGGCATTTTATCCAGCGCGTCTTTGTCATACTTGTCTGTGCTGTTCAGTTGCTGGTGTACGTACATGTTGGAAGCGAACCGGATATAATCCAGGTCTACCGGGCGTTTTGGAATGCCGCTGGAGATGAACAGATCTTTTTTCCCATCATTGTCGAAGTCGGCAAACAGGGGTGCCCATGACCAGTCGGTAGCGGGTACGCCACTCAGCAGGGCTGTTTCACTAAAACTTTTCCCGTCGCCGTTATTGTGTTGCAGACTGTTGCGTGAGTACTGGTACTGGAACCCGTTTTTTATCAGTTTGAATTTATAGATGTCCGGGTTTTCATCACTGCCATATGTTTTCAGCACCTTTTCATCCGGCGGCAGCATGTCGACTGTAACGAGATCGAGCTGGCCATCATTATTATAGTCGGCAATATCGTTACCCATACTGAAGCGGCTGTAATGGTCAAAATATTTTGCCCCGCTTTCAGTAAAAGTGCCGTTGCCATTGTTGACGTAGTAGTAATCGTTTTCGTGGAAGTCGTTCCCGATGTAGATGTCTTCCCAGCCATCATTGTTTACATCGGCAACGGCGAGGCCGAGACCATATCCAAGATTGCTCTGTGAAATTCCGGCTGCTGCGGTAATATCGGTAAACCGGCCACCGGTGGCGGTGCGGTCATTGCGGTAAAAGCGATCACCGGCATTGGGGTCAAACTTGCGCCGGTTGCTGGTATCAACAATATTCTGGTTGGGTTTGTGCGACTGGTTCAGCACATAACAATCGAGATCACCATCGTGGTCGAAATCGAAGAAGGCAGATTGCGAGGTAAACCCCGAGAAGTTGAGACCATATTCCGCCGAGCTTTCCTTGAAAGTATTACTCCCGTTATTGATGTAAAGTTCATTGTGTCCGGTGAGGCCATGGTGGTTTGCAACGGCAGATACGTAGATGTCAAGGAAGCCGTCGCCGTTTACATCGGCCATGGTAACCCCGCTGGCCCAGTCCATGGTACCCTTTACACCGGCCTTGTCAGTGATGTCTTCAAAAACAAAATTCCCTTTATTGAGGTAAAGTTTGTTGTTGCCTTTGCTGTTGGCGGTGAAATAAATATCGGTAAGCCCGTCGTTGTTGATATCGCCGGTGCTTACACCACCACCGTTAAAATAATAGAGGTAATAGAGGATGCCGAATGCTTTGCGATCCTGGAGCTGGTTGGTGAATTCAATGTTCGTGGTGGATGATGGAAGGTCAGTAAAAAGCGTTTCTTTCCGGTGGCAGGATTGCAGGAAAATGATTGCCGCGGACAGGATTATAACAAGCTGTTTACCCTTCATATTTATACTTTAATGGCCATATCCCCGATGGGGTGCTAAGTTAAAAAAAGGGTTGCATAAGGCAACCCTTTTTCTGTTATCCGTTAAGGACGTTGTCATCCCGGAAAATTGTCATCCTGGAAGGATCTCATTCCCAAGGATTGTCATCCTGGGAAGGATTGTCATTCTGAA
>SDZZ01000406.1 GCA_004173255.1 Chitinophagaceae bacterium
TCACCGGGATAATATTTCCGGTCAAGCGTTATCGTCACTTTGTCAAAAATGGGTGATGCCAGTTGCATACGTGGTTGTGCTGCAGCCCCACCCTGTACGTCAAACAATCCAATAGAGGCCATCACAAACCAGGCGCCCAGCTGTCCCTGGTCTTCGTCCTGCCCAAAGCCATATCCATGGATGCCTTCAGTGCCATAAAATTCATTACAGATTGCTCGGACCCATTTTTGCGTGAGCCAGGGTTTGCCTGAATAATTGAAGAGCCATGGCATCTGGAGGCACGGCTGGTTGCCATGATTGTAAAGGCTTTCAAGACCGGAGAATGCATCAATCGTTTTGCCACCACCAAAGACCGCGCTTTGCGCAATGGTAAAGATGCTGTCGAGGCGTGTATTGAATTCGTCACGGCCCAGCTTTTTGATGAGTTTGGCCGGCTCATGTGGCACATAAAAAGTGTATTGCCAGGCATTCCCCTCCTGGAAGCCACGCCAGGGTTCGGTCGGTTTGAAGTGCTGGATAAAGTTGCCGTTGGCATAACGGGGCCTGACAAATTTCAGGTCCTTGTCAAAGATTTTTTCCCAGCCGGATGACAGGGAAGAAAGTAACTGGTAGTCTTTCTTTTTGCCAAGCGCTTTTGCCCATTGTGCCACGGCATAGGCACTGAATGAATATTCAAGCGTGTGCGATCCGGAGAAACACCATTCATTGTTTACCGGATCTATATGATCTACATAACCATGTTCAAGAAACCTTTTCACATCATCCTTACCGGCACCGGCGGGGCGGTCCTTCCATCCGATTTCATTTTTCAGGGCAGCTTCATAACCCAGTGCTATGTCGAAGTCGCGGATGCCATAGTTGTAAGCGCCCGCAATTACGAGTCCGACGAAATTGGTGCCCACACCCGATACATATTTGCTGGCCGCTATGCCATCGCCCAGCCATCCGGCATCTTTATACACCAGCAACTGGCTTTTGACAAAATCGGAGTATATGGATGGATAGGCCAGGGCCCACAAGGGGGTGAGGTTCCAGAAGGCACCCCACACCGCATCGGTATTATAATGGTTGTGGATGGGCTTACCATCGGCACCTTTATTTATCTTTCCAATGCCGCCATCATTTTTGGGATACGCTCCGTTTACATCACTCGCCAGTCCGCGCCCGAGCAACGCATGATACAGTCCTGTATAAAATTTCCGCCGGTCGGTTGCACTGCCGCCTTCGATGCTGATTTTACCCAACATATCGTTCCAGCCTGAGTCCGCCTGTTGCCTCACCTGTTCAAAACTAAGTGCACCGGCTTCCGTCTGCAGGTTAAGCCGCGCGTTTTCCACCGATGTATAGGAAAGACCGGCTTTAATAGTAACGGCCTCCTGGTCATTGGTCCTGAACGCCAGGTAAAGCCCTGCGCCTTCCCCTTCGGCTGATTGTACATTGCGGTCAATGATGTCGTGATGGAAAGCACCAACGGACAGTGGTTGTTTATCCGCAACCGCAGAGAAGTACATTTTAACGCTCGCCCCTGCCTGGTATTTTTGCACGTATTCCGGGAGGGTTACCACATAACCTTCTATGCGGCCATCTTTATACCACACGCTGGCATCTTTTACCCTGCCGCTTTCGCCCTGCCGGTGACCAATATTAAAAAGTATAAATGCTGAATCTGCCGCCGGGAAAGTATAGCGGTGAACAGCCACCCGTTGGGTAGCAGTCAGTTCAGCCCGCACTTTGTAGTCATCGAGCGTAACGGCATAGTAGCCGGCCTTTGCTATTTCCGTTTTATGGTTGAAGTGGGACCGGTAGCCAGTCGAAGGTTCTTTACGGCTCCCCGGCACGGTGACCAGTTTGCCAACCATGGGCATAAATGAAATACCGCCGATCTGGAATTCATGGAAGTTGGTAAATCCATCGATGGTCGAATCGCGGAAATCATAACCCACCGCTTCCCAACCCTGCACGTTGCCTTCGGATCCATTGGTGGAGGGGGCTGGCTTTGCCATGCCGAACGGCACGGCGCCTGGGGTAAAATGGAACCATCGGGCGTGGGCCGTTCCTATGAACGGGTCCACTTCTTCGGTAGGACGGGTGGATGACTGGGCAGTAGATGCCGTGACAGTCAGCAAGCCGGAGAAGGCCAGCAGTGTGACTTTCGCTGAGCTGAAAAAGTTCTGCCTTATGTATTGAATTAAATTTTTACCCGGTTTACCTGCATGAACAGATCTTCTAGCTGCTTTCATATTGGCGTCATTTACCCCGGCATCTATTCCGTCACCAGCTTATACCCCTTGCCGTGTACATTTATAATTTTAACCGATGCGTCCGCACCCAGCTTTTTCCTGAGTTTGGATATCAATACATCCACGTTTCTTGTAATAACAACAACTCCCTCATCCTCCCATATTGCCTTCATCAGCAAATCCCGGCCCACTACCCCGTTCAGGTTGGAGGCGAATATATTCATCGCCTTGATTTCCTTTTCAGAAAGTTCGATCGTTTCACCATTGAGACGGAGCGTACCGGTTGACCCGGAGAATAACAGGTTGCCTATTTTTGTATACCCGGAAACGTCAGGAATAGATTCGTTGCTGATTGCTTCCGGTTGCTCAACAGCAATTTCCTTTTCGCTCTCATCGGACCCAACGGGCGTCGCCCTCCTGCGATTCAAATAAAACCCGAGCAAAGCCAGCGGCACTAAGGCCAGCAAAAGCCATGCATAATTAAATCCTTCTTTCGGAAGGAAAGAAATTTCAATAGTATAACAGTCCTTTTTTAATTCCCTTCCCCGGCAAGGGGTCAGGTTGCCATCGGCGCTATTGATTTCATAGGCGAAAACGGTCTGGTTGCGGACACATTCATTTACACTCACGGTGTAATCTCCCGGATAGTCCGTTTTCGCAAGTTGCTGGTGCACCAGTTTCATCAATGTATCGGGAGTAAAGCCGAAACTATTTTCAAAGGAAATCTGGAAAGTGTTCTTATTGACCGATTTGATTGGCAATACCCGGGAGGTGGAATCCTTCGAACGAAGCAACAGCTGGTGACCGATATTCCGCA
Organism: Chitinophagaceae bacterium; assembly: GCA_004173255.1. GTDB lineage: Bacteria > Bacteroidota > Bacteroidia > Chitinophagales > Chitinophagaceae > JBEVJC01. The sequence goes on from SDZZ01000406.1 coordinate 3,058, forward strand.
ACACAATCTCGAGGTGTTTGTCGGGCTGGTCGGTTTTCCGATTGGCAAATGCCATGGCAATCACCACGATGCATACTGCCAGGACGGCCATTAAGGAGTAGTGTAAACGCTTCATACGCATGATCTTGAACTACACAACGAAAGTAAACTGATTTTGATCAGCATTTACACTGTTTTACAACCTTTTTACCCTTTTTACAGGGGCGCAGGGGATAGAACGGATAGGTTTGCCTGCATGAGACTAATAATTCTAGCAGCCGTTTTGTTTTGCCTTTCAGCCACCAATGCCCAGCAATATTCCAAAGCCATTAAAGAGCAGATTGCCCGGGTCGAAACCGGCCTCTCGGAAAACCTGGTGGTCGACGGAAAACATTCCACGTTGGCCGAACGGATGAAGCATTACAATGTGAAGGGAATCAGCATTGCCGTGATCGACAATTACCAGGTCATCTGGGCTAAAGCCTATGGCTATGCCGATGTACAGGAAAAGAGGCCTATGACCACCAACACGCTGTTCGAGCCGGGATCGATCAGTAAGTCGCTCAATGCGGTTGGGCTGTTACTGCTCGCCCAGCAAGGGAAACTGGACCTTTACCAAGACATTAACCAGTATCTGTCCACCTGGAAGTTTCCCTACGATACCGTTTCGCATGGTAAAAAAATCACTACCGCCCAGTTGCTGAGCCATACGGCTGGTCTGGGCGTGCATGGCTTCCCGGGCTATGATCGCGATAGTGCCATTGCCTCCGTCACCGAAATTTTAGACGGCCTGCCTCCTTCCAACACCGAGGCGGTGAGATCGGTGGCTGAACCGGGATTACGACAGCAGTACTCCGGTGGAGGGATAACCATTTCACAAAAGATCCTTACGGATGTGACGAAACAACCGTATGAACAATTCATGGATGAAAATGTGTTCAAGCCGCTCGGCATGACCAGTAGTACCTACACCCAGCCTCCTGCTCCGGACCGTTTTAAAAACCTGGCGACCGGCTATAAAAAGGACGGCACGCAGGTACCGGGCAAGTACCATATTTACCCCGAAAAGGCTGCTGCCGGATTATGGACTACGCCGTCAGATCTTTGTAAATA
>SDZZ01000407.1 GCA_004173255.1 Chitinophagaceae bacterium
AATGGGAGCGGCTATTGCATGTCCCCTGGGCTGGATGATCATGAGCCGGTGGCTGTCGGACTATGCCTACCGGATCACCATTTCGCCCGCACCGTTTGTTATTGCCACTGTGGCGCTTGCAGTGGTCACCAGTATGCTTATTATTGTGCAGACAATGAAAGCAGCTGTTACCAACCCCGTTAATTCATTACGTTCTGAATAAGATAAAAAACCAAAGAAGATTATGCTCGAACTGAAACATATTTATAAGTGGTACAACAGCGGAAACAACCGCACATTCCTGCTCAAGGACATCAATCTCTCTATCGCCGAAGGGGAGTTCGTTTCTATTATGGGACCATCGGGTTCAGGTAAATCAACCCTGCTGAACATCATCGGCATGCTGGATGGTTTTAATGAAGGGGAATACCAGTTCCTGCACGAGTCGGTCCACAAGCTGAAGGATAAACAGAAGTCGTCCCTGTACAAGCAATATATCGGCTTTGTATTCCAGGCCTATCATCTCATTGACGAACTGACCGTATACGAGAACATTGAAACACCGCTGATTTACCAGGATATCAAATCGTCCGAGCGAAAGGCAATGGTGGCCGATATACTCGATCGCTTCCAGATCGTTGGTAAAAAAGACCTGTTCCCCACGCAGCTTTCCGGCGGACAGCAACAGCTGGTAGGTATAGCGCGTGCTCTGATTGCCAAACCAAAATTGTTACTCGCCGATGAACCCACCGGTAACCTCAATTCGAAACAGGGGGAGGAGATCATGCAGCTGTTTACCGAGCTGAACAAAGAAGGTGTGACCATCATCCAGGTTACCCACTCCGAAAAGAATGCCGAGTACGGGTCAAGGGTGATCCACCTGCTGGATGGTATGGTAGAAAAATAAAAATCAAAAGCCGGTCCGTCTTCCGGGCCACAAGTATTGTCAAGTTCAAAAATCATGAAAAAGAATCCTGTTTTTATATTACTCTTCTTAGCTGCCGTGCCAGTGCTGGCTTTTGCGCAGCAACCAAAGATGGAACTGCAGGCATTGTCCGACAGTTCACTTACCCTGCAGCAATGCGTGGAAACTGCTATCAATAATAACCTCGATGTTTTGCAGAGCCAGCTTGAGCTGCAGACTGCAAAGATCAACTGGAACCAGGCAAGGCTGAACCAGCTGCCCGACCTGGGCGCCACAGCTGCTTCGGGTATCAATACCGGACGCAGTATCGATCCGTTTTCCAATGCATACAGTAATGAAACAATCAACTACTCCAGTTATAACCTTAGTTCGGGTGTGGTACTGTTCAATGGTGGTGCCTTGCGTAACCTGGCCAAACAAAACCAGCTGGGTTATGAAGCGGCAAGGATGGACTGGCAGCAGGCAAAGGATAATGTTACCATCGATGTAATCCTTGCATACCTCGAGGTACTGCGCAGTGAAGACCTGCTGCGGCAATCGATCCAACAGGCCGAACTTTCACTGAAGCAGGTGGAACGGCTGGAAATACTGAACAGTGAAGGGGCGGTTAAGCCAACCGATTTGTATGACCTTCGCGGGCAGTACGCCAATGACAAGCTTTCTATCATCACCGCTACCAACTCGCTCGGCACGGCAAAGGTGGCGCTCTGCCGGCTGATGAATGTGCAGTACCGGAGCGACCTGAACCTTCAACGCATCGATGATGTGGAGTTTGCCGAAAGTTACGAGGGTACGCCGGCGCAGATCTATGATGAAACGCTGAAAGAATTTGCACTGGTTAAAGCGGTTGATCTGCGTAAACAAAGTGCACTACGTGGTGTGCGGGCCAACCGCAGTGCGTTATTCCCCACTCTCTCCCTCAATGGGGGAATTGGTACACAGTATTCCAGCGCCGCCAGGAACAATGTGTTTGTCAATACCACGGAAGTTCCAAGTGAAAACTATGTGCTGGTAGGCGGCACCCCTTACAACCTGGTGGTAAAGCAGGATAACTTTAACCAGCAGAAAATCGCCTACAACAAGCAGCTGAATAATAACCTTTCCAATTCGATCAGCCTGAACCTGCGCATACCCATCTTTGGCAACTGGCAGCAACGCAACCGGATCAAACTGGCCGAAGTGCAATTGAAAAACGCGGAGTTTGTCCAGAAAACAACCGTAACGCAGTTACAGCAGTCGGTTGAACAGGCCCACCTGAACCTGGTAGCGGCCAGCAACCGTTTCCATACACTTACTGAACAGCTCAATGCCTACCGCGAATTCTTCCGGGCATCGGAAATCCTGTTTAATGAAGGTGTTGGTACCTCCATCGATTATCTCACCGCCAAAAACAAACTGGACCAGTCGAATATCAATTCGATTGTTGCACGGTATGATTATGTGCTGCGGACCAAGGTGCTCGATTATTACCGGGGACGTAAATTATGGTAGGTTCCTTTTTGAGGCACAGCCTTTGTATTATTGAATGGGAACTTATTCATTCATTAAAACCCAGGGTTATGACAAAGAATAATAAACTCATTGCGGGCGCAGCAGTGCTTGCGGCCGGAATAGCTACTTTTTTTATTGCGCGCAAACGCCGCCAGCGTGCGACTATGCATGCAGAACCAACACACCGGCCTCATAGCCGCCATGTGTCGGGCGTATTCGCAAGGGCAAAAAATTACCCGGCACTGGTTAGCGAAAGCTGACGGCGTATCGGGATGAAGTAAAATAAGCTAACCGGTTGTTTCTGAAACAACCGGTTTTTTTTATTTGATGCGGGCAATAGCGCATGTCCGGAATGAAAGTATTGTGGAATTGTACTTGATTATTAAACAGGTGGGAACAACACAAACCGGCTCATATTGCAGGGATCAGCTGCGCGATTTTATGCTTGACAAGGTCCAGGCTGAACGGCTTTGGTAAAAAATCATCCGCCCCGCACGCATCGGCCACTTCACGTATGTCTTCATTGGCAGAGAACAGGACCACAGGTATGGAAGAAGTTTTCTTGTGGTTCTTCAGTTGTTTGCAGATGTCTTCCCCCGAGATGCCGTCCATGGATATATCGAGCAGGATAATATCGGCGTGTTTATCGACGGCAATGCGTGAAATATCCTCGGCATTGACAGATATTGCCACCCGGAAGCCTTCTTTTTCCAGCCTCATTTTTACCAGTTGCAGCAGGTCTCGGTCATCATCTGCAATGACTATACTAAGTTGTCGGGTATGTTCAACAATGTCCATGCTCCACCAGAATCAATTATGGAGCCAGCGCAGATTACAGGGGATCAGCAGTTCACACCGATGCAAGTGAGTACTATATTTCTCAATTCGTGAATGTTGAATGGCTTCTCGAGGTAATAATCGGCACCTGCTTCATCGGCGAGCGCCTTGATGTGGAAGTTTGCCGAAAACAGGATGGTGCAGGTATTGCGGAAATCGGATGCCTTAATTTGTTTTACTGCGGTAACACCGCTATACGGTCCGATATGGTTGTCCATCAATACGGCGGCTGGCTGGAATTGCTCCAGGTCGACCATAATGGTATTGCAGTTTGTCCGGGTAACAATTTCAACTTCGATGGTCGACAGTACCATGCTACACATCTCAAGCAGGTCCTGGTTATCATCGTAGATAATCACGATAGGTCTTGCAGCCATAAAACAAAGATATAGGGTTGGAAGTAAATATGTAGTTGGTTGTCAAGCGTCATGATCGGCAACATGGGTTTGACAAGGGATTTTCGTGCATGGGTGAATTCCCAATGGCTTGCAGTACAGGCGCCGGTGAGTCAGTTGGCGGTTAAGAAATTACTTAAAGTCATAACAGGCAGGTTGTTATGCTTGCTGATTTTTCGCATCGCCCCTTTCTCTGCGAGCATTGTTACAGGCTGTTGCGGGCAAATACGGGTTTTCCCGGATTTTCCGGAAATCGGGAAAATAGTTCTGGAGGTACGTTCGGCAAGGCTGTGCAAGGGCACTGTAGCTGTGGCAGGATTTGTGTATCCTCTGGATTAAATACGCACTTATGGATATCAAAAACGAACCCACACGGAAAGAGCTGGAAGAATCAAACAACGACCTCCAGGGAAATGACAAGGCACCCGGCGAGGAGAAAGGCAAGTCTGAATTGGTAAACAATGCCGACCTGAAAGGAAAAAAAGTCGATGGCGATCCAACCGATAAAAAAGACCAGCC
>SDZZ01000046.1 GCA_004173255.1 Chitinophagaceae bacterium
AGTTATAACAGAGGCAAAAACGGTTCCATCCATGTTCGTGTTTTTATTCCTGCACAGGCGGCAGGCCGCATCATTAAAGCTTCTTATCTTCAATGCAGTTCAAAATTAATCCATTTGACCCCCATAAAATAATCCGCCTGATGAGATTACTGATACTACTTCTTTTTTTTCTCCCGCAGGTGATCTGTTCGCAGGATGCGGCACGCAGGATCAGCAAGGCGTTTACCACTTTCCGCCAGGATCCGCAACTGGCGAATGCATCGTATTCCCTCTATGTGATTGATGCCGCCAGCGGGGAAGTGGTATTTGATTATAATAGCAAGGTCGCACTGGCACCGGCGTCTACCCAGAAGGTGATCACCACCGTAACGGCTTTCGAAACACTGGGTGCTGCATTCCGCTTCAGGACCGACTTCGGTTACACTGGTTTCATTAAAGATGGAGTACTGAATGGTGACCTGGTTATCCGTGGTTCGGGTGATCCGAGCCTTGGCAGCTGGCGTTATCCCGGCAACAGCGAAACAGCGGTTACCAATGCGGTAACGGGTGCCATGAAAAAAGCCGGCATCCGGCAGATGGAAGGGATCGTTTACGCTGATGACCACGGGTACGAAAGCGCTACCGTGCCCGGGGGATGGATCTGGGACGACCTTGGCAATTATTACGGCGCAGGCGCATCCGCGCTTAACTGGCGGGAAAACCAGTACGACCTGTATTTCAAGCCAGGTGCAAAAGTGGGCGACCAGCCGGAAATTGTGCGTACTGTTCCGCCCCTGTACCAGGTTAACCTGGTGAACGAACTGACCACCGCGGCAAAAGGCAGCGGTGATAATTCGTATATCTATCTCCCTCCGTATAGTGCCACGGGCTTCATCCGCGGAACCATCCCGATGGAAAATAATTTCAAAATTTCGGGTTCATTTCCCGATCCTGCGCTGCAGGCTGCAGCAGTTTTTACCGAAGCGTTAAAATCTGGCGGTTATAGTCCGGGTATTCCTGACAGTTACCACAACTGGTCGGGTGATAAATCAAAATCGGATGCAGCATTTACGCTTTTACACAGCCAGTTTTCCCCTGCGCTCGATTCACTGGTATACTGGTTCAATAAAAAAAGTATCAACCTGTATGGTGAGTCGCTGCTCAAAAAAATGGGTTCCGTAAAAAACGGCACCGGATCTACCGCGGAAGGTATTAATGTGATCAAGGAATTCTGGAAGGGAAAGGGTATTGAGCCTGGTGAACTGGACCTTGGTGACGGATCGGGACTTTCGCCTCAAAACCGGGTTACCACCCATGCCCAGGTTACGGTGCTGCGCTATGCAATCAACCGGCCGTGGTACAAAAGTTTTGTCGACGCCTTACCGGAGTACAACAACATGAAAATGAAAAGTGGCACCATCCGCAAAGTGAAAGGATTTTGCGGATACCAGCAGTCGGCAGGAGGGAAGTCGTATGTATTTTCTTTCCTGGTAAATAATTACTCAGGCAATGCTTCGTCACTGATCCCGAAAATGTACAGTGTACTCGACCAGCTGAAATAGTTATCCGATAGCCGAAGGCCGGATATACACCGCGTTTAAAAACCAAAGCGCCTGAAAAATTCAAGGTCCATCTGCAACAGCCATGGGGAAGCGAGGAAAAATAACCAGGCCAGCAGCACGATTGTTTTGCCGGTCCAGGACAGGTCCTGGATGAGCTTACGATGAAGCAGGCTCTCTATAATTGCCATTACCTTATCTTCCTTTGGGCTGAATTCAAATGGTGGCGCAGGTTCCAGGTCCTTCAGCGGACCATAATCAGTAACCAGGATGTTCCTGATCTTCCAGTAGTCTTCGTCTGGTAGTTCGTTATATGACAGGTCGAGATTGAATCCTTCCTCCTCGATCTTTTTTTCGACCGCATTGAGTTTATTGTCTCCGAATAAGCGGAATAGCATCATGGCAGGAAACAGGAGTAATGGATAAATGGGCGTACCAAGTCCGAACAGGGCGAACCAGGTCATCAGTGCAATGGACAACAACACAAAGAACCGGCTGATAAGGCCGCTTTCATCCAGGAATACGCGGTTAAGCAGTTGTCCGCCATCGAGCGGATAAACCGGCAGCAGGTTGATCAGGTTAAGGAAAATAAGTGAAATGGAAATAGTGTATAGTGATATACCGCCAAACTCAAGCGATGGGTCCCGGTGATATAAATAATAAACCAGGAATCCGATGATCATGCCCGGCACCGGACCTGCCAGCAGGATGATAGCCGACTCCCGCTGTGACACTTCCCGTTTGGATCCGGACACATAAGCTCCCAGCAGGGGAATAAAAAAAATACCCAGGTCCTTGTACCGGAATGTCTTCATGGCAAAAAAGTGACCCAGTTCATGGAATACAACGATGGCTGTGATGAGCAGCAGCATGTTGAAACTTTTAAAAATGTAGTAGCCAAGCACCAGGTAAAGAAGCAGGCTGGTAGCCGATTTCAGCCACACGTTGGTCCGTTTTTCTTCCGGCTTCCGGTATTTGGGCGGATAAATGATCACGTCTTCGGCTGCATTGCCCAATGCAGGTTCGCTACCAGGGTTCAGGTACTCAGAATGCTCCATCCGGCTAAATTAGCTAAAATAAGCCTGAAGTTTTAATCGCAGCCCTTCAGGCATAAAAGAGCGTTTCATGGTGCCTTTCTCCATAAAATACAGCGTCACATAACCGCTGGCCAGCAGTTCTTTTTGTTCATTATACACCTCCTGCAGAAATTCTATCTTATGGTTATGCGGCAGCTCTTTCAGGATTACACGGACGGTGAGCAGGTCATCATAAAGGGCAGGGCGCAGGTAACGGCACCGCACTTCAATCACCGGCATGATGACGCCGGTTTTTTCCATATCCGCGTAGGTAAAACCCAGTTCACGGATAGCCTCCGCCCTCGCCACTTCGAAGTACTGGAAAAAATTTGCGTGGTAAACGACACCCATCTGGTCGGTCTCCGCATATCTCACGCGCAAGGTGGTATCATAGGTATACATGGTCTATTTACCGATAAGTTTGTCCGCGCTGAATTTACCCGGTCCAACCAGCAGTAGCGCAAAAAATATCACAAGGAACATAGCCGAAGCTTCGCTTCCTTTAGCAAACAACTGCCCTTTATGAGCCACAAAAAACGCGGTACCCATTGCTATGATCAGGGCAAATGCAGCAAAACGGGTGAGTAGTCCGAGCACAATCAGTATTGCACAGAAAAATTCGGCAAACACCAGCATACCGGCAGCCACATTACCCGGCAGGTGGTATGGATTGGATGCCTGCTGCACCGCCGTAGTCGAAAAATCGGTGAGTTTGCCATAACCATGGCTTACGGCCATTGATAAACCTGCCACCACCCTCATAACAAAAATACCTATGTTGAATGCGTTGTCGGAGTAGTTGGTGCTGAATAATTTTTTCATGAGTAGAGTATTTCGTCCGGCAAAGAAAAGACATAATTGCATTCAACCCTTTTTCAAGAAGGAAATGTTAAACCTTTCAGTTACCAGCAGTTATCCACAGGTGTTTGGAATGATGTTTGGCCAAAGCTGAAATAATTTGAATATTCGCTCGTTAATCCACCAACGGTTAATAAAGGACATCCCCGCATGAAGAAAATAATCTTACAGGCATTTGTCACTGTACTTAGCAGTGCTGCATTCTCCCAGCAAACAGCCTTCTATACTGATCCGCAGACCAAATTCAAAGAAGCAAAAGAATATTTCCAGAAGGAGCAGTACAGCCTGGCTTATCCGCTGTTTAAGGAGCTCCGGTCTTCCTGGCGCGAAACGGACCTGGTCAATTACCCCGTCACTTCGCAGGAACTGGATTATTATACCATTGCCTGTGCGCTGAAGCAGGACGAGAACCTTGCCGAACAGCAGGCGCTTGCTTATATACTTTCCGAAAAAAATAACGCCCGCATCCAGATGATGAATTTCCAGCTGGGTGAATACTATTTCCGCCGGCAGGAATTCCGTAAGGCAATATCCAGTTACGAAAATGCAAATATTGCCAACCTCAGCAACGGTGATATTGCCACCATGAAATTCCACCAGGGTTATTCCTATTTTACCCTGCAGCAGTTTGACCGCGCAAAACCCCTGTTTAATACCATCCGCACCATGAAGGATGACAGGTATTACAAGGATGCCAATTACTATTACGGTTTCCTGGCATTCCGCGATAAACAATACAATGATGCGCTGGCGAGTTTCCGCGTAGTGGAAAATGAAAAGGAATATGCGGGCGTGGTTCCTTACTATATTGCGCAGATCTACTACATCCAGAACAAAAAAGAAGACGCACTGGCATATGCAGAGAAAAAACTGAAGTCGGGCAATTCCCAGTACTATGACCTCGAGATGAAACAGATGATTGGGCATGCCTATTTCGAAAAAGGGGAATACAAACAGGGGCTTCCTTACCTGGCCGATTATGTAAAAGCTTCACCGAAGGTTCGTCGCGAAGACCTGTACGAACTGTCTTACAGTTACTACATGGCCGGCGAAATGCCAAAGGCGATCGACGGTTTCAAACAGCTCAGTGGTAAGGAAGATTCGCTGAGCCAGAGCGCCATGTATTTACTTGGTGATGCTTACCTGAAGACTGGCCAAAAGACTAATGCACGTAACGCGTTCCTGTTTTGTGCGTCCAACAGCAGTGATAAAAAGCAACAGGAGATTTCAAAGTTCCAGTACGCTAAACTGTCTTACGAACTCGGTTACCAGGATGAAGCCCTGAACGGCCTCCGGTCTTTCCTGAATGATTACCCGAATTCAACGTACAATACCGAAGCGAAAGACCTGCTGGTTGGTGTGCTCACCAATACCAATAATTACCGCGAAGCGCTGTCGTTGCTCGAGGGGATGAGCAATCCTACCCCAAACGCCAAAAAGCTTTACCCGCGGATCCTTTTCGGAAGGTCAACCGAGCTGATCAATGATGGCCGGCTTGCCGAGGCAGAGGCGCTGCTGGACAAAGCCCTGAAAGATCCGAACAATGGATCAGTGGTGGCACTTGCCAGCTTCTGGAAAGGGGAGATTGCCTTCCGGGCCAACCGGATCGATGATGCCATTAAATACTATAACGCATATACGGATGCCGGGTCACCCGAGGGCGGCGAGGCCAATGCGTTTACCGCGCGGTATAACCTTGGGTACTGCTACCTGCGCAAGGAGAACTACCCGGTGGCCCTTACATTTTTTGAATCGCTGGCAAAGAACCCGGCGCTCAATTCGAATGAGCTGACGCAGGATGCCTACATCCGCGCAGCGGATTGTTATTACATGCAGCGGAATTATGCCAAGGCAAAACCAATGTATGAAAACGTGATCCGTTTTTCATGGCCGGCAGAAGACTATGCTACTTACCAGCAGGCAATGGTGAATGGCATCAGCAATCCGAAAGAAAAAATCAGCCTGCTCAACACAATGATCCGCAAGTTCCCGGCATCGCCGCTGGTGACCGATGCGACCATGGAAGTGGCAAATACCTACCTGTCGGACGAAAAATTCAGCGAAGCCATTCCCTATCTCAATAAAGTGATCGACGGCCCCGGTAATGCAAGTTACAAACCGGAGGCACTGCTGAAACTGGGTGTTGCTTACTATAACCTCAACCAGAGTGCTGCTGCACTGTCGCAATACAAAAAGCTGGTCAGCCAGTATCCCAACTCACCCGAGGCTTCGGATGGTCTTGATAATGTGAAAACCATTTATGTGGAAGACGGTAAACCGGATGAATATGCTTCGTTCATGCGTGATGCCGGCAAACCGCTCAGCATCAGTACTGAGGATTCTCTCACTTTTGTTTCCGCAGAAAACCAGCTGGGTAACAACAACACTCCGGCTGCACTGGCCGGATTCAATAATTATATCCAGAAATTTCCTTCCGGTGCCTATGTAATTGATGCGCAGTTTTACCGCTCAGGTATCTACAGTGATAAAAACGACTGGAAGAACGCATTGCCAGGTTATGAATTTGTAGCCCGCAATGCCCCGAATAAGTTTGCCGAACGGGCCATCCTTGAAGCCGCCCGCATTTACTTCTTTGAAGTAAAGGATTATGTAAAGGCCGAAACGTATTATACACAACTGAATACTGAAGCTTCCACACAGGAGAACAAGCTGGAAGCCATGCGGGGACTGCTTCGCAGCCAGTACCAGCAGAAGAAATATACGGATGCTGCAGCTAATGCAAAGTCACTGGCTGCCGCAAAAGGCGCCAGTTCGGACGATAAGGTACTGGCTAGCATGACCATCGGTAAATCGTTCCAGGTAAACCAGCAGTACGACCAGGCCATCAGCAATTTTAAATCGGTGGTACAACTCAACAAGGCTGCCCTGGCAGCCGAAGCCCGCTATGAAATTGCTGCCAGCTGGCTTGCACTTAATAAATATGATGATGCCGAGAAAGCTGCGTTTGAAGTGATCAACAAGTCCGGCTCATATGATTACTGGGTTACCCGCGCATACATTTTGCTGGGGGATGTGTACTTCGCACAAAAGGATTTCTTCAATGCCAAGGCAACTTTCCAGAGTATTGTTGATCATAGTACCGATCCCGAGTTGAAAAGCGAGGCACAGGCGAAACTGAACCAGACCATCACCGAGGAAAGCCGTAACAGTAAAGTGGGAAAATAAGCGCACCAACCGTTTTTGAATTTTTATTAAACATTCCAGATGACAATAAGCAGGAATCTTTTGCTACTGACGATAGCAAGTATCGCATTCACCGCAGCAAATGCACAGCGCGATACGAGTAAGCCGAAATCGGTTGATATCACTTCATCCTTCCGTCCATCCCTGAAGCCGGCAGCGAAAATTAAGTTCAATGCAACCCCGCCGCTGGTCGATACTACCCGTCCAACCCTGAAGTATGATATTCCCAATCCGAACCTCCTGTTCGCTTACCAGCCCGGTTCGCTGAAACCACTGGCGTTACAGGTCGACTCGGTCGGTATTTTCGACAACAGCAGTTATATCAAGGCCGGTTTCGGCAGCCTGAAAACGCCATTTATCCAGGCAGGTATTTCGTTTGGTGACGGTAATACGGCCGGGGCAAATATTTATGCAAAACATGTATCGTCCCAGGGCAAACGCGATTACCAGGATTTTTCCAATACGGAAATTAAAATCTCCGGTTTTTATAAAACGGCAAAGAATATTGAATGGAACGGAAGCCTTGCCATGAAACAGGACCGGACCTATAAATACGGATACCAGCCGGAAACATTGCAGTTCCCGCGCGATAGCATCCGTCAGCGTTTCAGCACCATTACTGCCAGGGCATCCGCACGCAACATCAACGTAACTGAATACGGCATCAATTATTCGCCATCAGTAAAGATTGATGTATTCAGTGACCAGCTGAGCAACAGTGAAACCAACGCAGTGCTGGACATCCCGGTTGAAAAATCAATTGGCGAGAATATCATCGTCAAACTGGGTGTCAACTTTGATCTTACCCGTTTATCGCTTGATAAAAACAATACAGTTAATAACAGCACCTGGAATATTACCCCTGGTGTGTTGTACAGCAATGGCTCCGTGAAGATCCAGGCTGGCATCCGGCCATCGTGGGATAACAGCGAATTCAAGATGTTCCCGAATATACTGGCGGAAGCAGGCACCTACGACCAGCGTTTTACCCTGCAGGCGGGATGGACCGGTTACATCCGGAAAACCAACTACCAGTACCTCGCTTCGCAAAACCCCTGGATGTGGGCTCCCGCAACACTGAATAACACCTGGATCGAAGAGCGTTTTGCCGGTTTCAAGGGAACGATCGATAATCATTTTACCTATAGTGCCCGGGTTGGCTTCAACCGCCTCAATGACCAGCCGCTGTTTATCAATGATACCAGTACCGGTGGGGATGGCAAGTCATTCCAGGTAGTAAATGCCCGGCGGATCAATGTGCTTACATTCGGGGGCGAACTCGGTTATACGGTGGAAGAAAAGGTGTCAGTGATTTCCCGTCTTTCCTACAACCAGTTTAACGGCATCCAGGGTCAGCAGAAGGCCTGGGGCCTGATACCGCTGGAATTCACTACGGCACTCCGGCTGCAGGTATTGAAAGATATCTGGATCAAGGGTGACCTGTTTGCATGGAGTGGCTCGCGGTATTTGCGGCAGGACGGGTCCGACGGCAAATTGGGTGGTGCCTTTGACCTGAATGCGGGAGTGGAATTCAAAATCAAAAAGAATATCAGCCTCTGGACGCAGTTCAACAATGTTTTTAATAAAGAATACATGCGCTGGAACCAATATCCCGTTTATGGTTTTAACTTCGTCGGCGGGGTGATCTTCACCTTCGACCAAAAGACGAAGTAAATGTACAAGGAACTCTACCAGTATTTTTTATTACACCGGGAACTCCAGCTACCAGGCATCGGTACCTTCCTGCTGGAACGCCAACCCGCGGAAATCGATATTGCCAACCGCGAAATTGTAGCACCGGTCTATTCGGTTGCCCTGCATCATGGCCACGTTTCGTCCTCGCGTAAACTATACCAGTGGCTTGCTTCGGTGTACCAGATCGGCGAATCAGATGCAGTGGTCCGGTTCAATGACTTTGTATTTGATACCCGGAAGAAGATTCTTGATGGCAAACGTCTCGACTGGTCAGGCTTCGGTACACTGAGCAGGGGTCTTGCAGGTGAAATCCGTTTTGAACCCTCCGAGTTCAGGACCTTTGCGGGCAACCTGCCTGCAACGAAAGTTTTGCGCAGTAACGCCGATCATGTGGTTCGGGTAGGGGAGCAGGACCGCACTTCAGCCAGTATCGTGAATGTATACCAGACGGAAGAGGAAGCACCGAAGGCCGGCCGCAGCTGGATCCTGATTGTGTTGCTCCTCATTGCAGCAATCGTTTTTATCGGGTACTATTTTTCGGTTAACGGTGTAACCCCGGCTTCGGCAGGATCAAGGTCGACCATAAAGCCAGCAACACCCGCCGATCATTCACGCAATATTCCCTGACTATTTTTTCAATCGTTTCCATGACCAACCGCATCCATTATACCAAATGCCCGGTATGCGACAGCAGCTCCATTACATACGCGCTCGACGCAACGGATAACACCGTGTCGCGGGAAAAATTTGCCATCTGGGAATGTGGGTCCTGCACACTTCGCTTTACCCAGGATGTGCCATCGGCCGATACCATTGGACCCTATTACAAGTCCGAAGAATATATTTCACACAGCAATACTACCAGGGGCGCTATCAATAGCCTTTACCACCGGGTGCGGCAGGTGACCCTGGGCAACAAACGTAAACTCATTGCCAGAGAAACTCCTGGTGGCACGGGCCTGTTACTGGATGTGGGAAGTGGTACCGGTGCCTTTGCCGGTGAAATGAAAAAACACGGATGGAACACCACCGGTCTGGAACCCGATCCGGAAGCGCGGAAGATTGCCGCATCTGATTATGGTATCCAACTGGGCGATATGGACCTGTTCTACCAGCTGCAGCCCGGTTTCAACGCCATCACCCTTTGGCACGTACTCGAACATGTGCATGAACTGCACCGTTATGTTGCAAGGCTCCGTGAATTACTATCACCCGATGGCCGCCTGTTTATTGCCGTGCCTAACTATACTTCGCTGGATGCGCAACAGTACAAGGGCTCCTGGGCTGCTTATGATGTGCCCCGTCACCTGTATCATTTTTCGCCGCAGTCGGTCAGGGTGCTGATGGAAAAAAACGGGCTCAAGGTAAGGGAGCACCGGCCAATGTGGTACGACAGTTTTTATATTTCCCTCCTGAGCAGCCGCATTAAAACCGGCAGGACGAGCTGGCCGGGAGCAGTGATCACCGGCTTGCGATCAAACCTGAAGGCCCTGGCCGATACAAAAAGGTGCAGCTCGGTCATATATATTATCAGCCGCTAACACGTCAGTTCATATCAATGACCAGTCGGCAGGGAAGCCCGGCATGGAACTACCCTCGAGTGGTTCAGGATAAATGCTTTTGGCCTGTGCTGTTATTTACTGAACTCCACCTGGTATAATTCGGGCCACAGTTTACCCGTTACATAAATCTTCCTGGTTGTGCTGTCGTAGGCGATGCCATTGAGTACGTCACCCTGCGGATTGAGACTGGCCGCACGTGCCACCAGTTTTTCCATATTGAGTTTAGCTACCACAATACCCGACGAGGGATCGATTTTGAGGATGTTGGGAGTCAGGTACTGGTTGGCGTAAATATAACCATCAATCATTTCCAGCTCGTTCAGGTTAAACACGGCCTGGCCCGATTCATTGACTTCCTGCGTGCGCTGAAGGGAAAAACTGGAAGGGTCGTAATAATAAAGGTTGCTGCTGCCGTCACTGACAATCAGTGATGACCCGTCGTTGGTAAGTCCCCAGCCATCGGTATTCAGCTTGTATTCCTTTACCTTTTTGAAATCGGGCAGGGTGTATACTAACACCACGTGTTCCTGCCAGGTGAGCTGGTAAACCGTGTCACGCAGGATGGTTACCCCTTCACCAAAATACTTTGGATCGAGCGGGATTTTTTTTGTCGCCTTGCCGGTTGCCACATCCACTTTCATCAGGTGCGAACGACCCTTATTCCCCGTCCCTTCATACATTTCACCTTTATATATAACGAGGCCCTGGGTATACGAGGAGGTATCGTGCGGAAAAGTATCGACCACTGAATAACTGAGCGCTACTGGCTCATCTGCCTTGGTGGAGGGGTCGCCCGTGCCGGTTTTTACGTCAGGGCCATTGTTGCAGGACATCACCAGGAGCAGCAGGGCAGGGGCAAAAATCTTAGTCATGGAAGGGCTTGTTTTAACCTGTTTACAAAAATAAGTGATCATAAGCAGTCAGGCTGTTAAACGTTTCCGGAAATTGAAATGCAGTACTGGTAAGGGTTTAGCCGGAAATACAAAAGATTCCCGCCCAAAGGCTTTGACTTCCGGGGAAAAAATTTATATATTTGGCCAAGCCTTTTCCCACACCCCTGAATCCAATCCCCCCGATTACCCCCCGTTCCATTCCTTTGTTTTCCCCCTTTCTTTCCAATTCCATTTGAATACTCATGACCGGTCCATCCGTCATGCTGTAATCACTATTCATCTGGAGAAGACATGCGGGTATTTATTTCGTGGGTTATCATTTTTATACTTTGGGCAGGACCACTGGCAGCACAGCAACCTTGCATCACATATGAACACAACAGGGACCGGATGGCGAGCCAGCCAGTGCTGCGACAGGCCCTCGTGGCAGCCGAACAGTTTGCCGCCAGCCAGCCGGCAAATGCATTATCTGCTGCTTCGCGGGGACCCGTTACCGTAATCACTATCCCGGTTGTGGTACATATCCTTTACCATACTGCCTCAGAAAATATCAGCGACAAACAGGTATATGACCAGCTGCGTGTACTGAACGAATGTTTTCGCCGGTTAAATGCAGATTCGGTCAATACACCGGAACGCTTCCGTGGCCGGGCCGGTGATGCTGGATTTGAATTCAAACTGGCTATCTCCGATGCACGCCGTCGCAGCACCAGCGGCATTATCCGTAAATACACCCCCGTCACCACCTGGAACACCGACGACAAAATGAAGTTCACCTCCGAAACAGGCGATGACGCCTGGGACCGTGACAAATACCTCAACATCTGGGTCTGCAACATCGGACGTATAGCGGGATATTCCACCTTTCCGGGCGATGATGCAGCCGTTGACGGCATAGTGATCAGTCCGGGCTTCTTCGGTCCGCGCGAAGGGTTCAGTGGCAAAACCACAGTGCACGAGGCCGGCCACTGGCTGGGACTGAAACATATCTGGGGAGACGAATGGTGCGGCGATGACGGCGTCGACGATACGCCCAAACAAGGCAACTCCACCATGTTCTGCCCGGCGTCGGGAGTAAAAACTTCCTGCGATAATGGGGCCGACGGCGACATGTACATGAACTATATGGATCTGACCCCCGATGTATGTACCAATATGTTTTCGGAAGGCCAGGTAACGCGCATGCGGAATCATTTTGCCGCAGGTGGTGCAAGGGCAAAACTCCTGGTTTCACCCGGCTTGCAACTACCATTGATCAGCGAAATACCCATTGCGGAAACGGATCCCACCTGGCTGTACGCCAACCTGTACCCGAATCCGGCAAGGGATGAACTGACCATCGATTTCGCATTCGACATCCGGTGGATAGGTAAATCACTGACGGTTACCAATGCCCAGGGACAGGTGGTTTCTCAACATACCATCAACAGCAAGAAACAGACAATCGATATCAGCCGGCTCAGGCCCGGATATTATTTTATCGCCGGCAAAAAAGAAGACGGCTCGAAAATCCAGCTGAAGTTTATAAAGATCTGACCTCCAAGGCATGGGCTGCACACCACACCGGGCGCGGGCTGCACCCCACACGGAGCGCGGCTGACCACCACACGGGGCGGGATTTTCAGGCAGCAGCGGCTGCTGGCAACATTGGTTATCTGCGAAAAATAGCTGGTCTGTTGCAGCAGGCGCACAAAAAAGCCGGGACAAAGTTGAATTCAACTTCGTCCCGGCTTTTGTTGGAAGAATCTTACTTCAGCACACGGTCAAAGAAAGAAATCATTTCTTTCCATGAAGCGGTATCGGCCGCAGCATTATAACTGATCGGCATGTTGAATTTTTTACCATTCTCTGTTGCGTCCGGATTGGAAAAGGCATGGGTAGCGCCTTCGTATACTTTGAATGTATATTTTGCCCCGACCGAATCCATCTGTTTTTTGAACTGATCTACATCGGACTGCGGTACAAAAGGGTCGGCGCCGCCATGGCAAACCAGCACCTCGGCTTTCAGTTTCGACTTGTCGGGTTGTACTCCGGCAAGTCCGCCGTGGAAACTTACTACCCCTTTCAGGTCATCACCCAACTTTGCAGCATTGAGCACCATCGTGCCACCAAAGCAATAGCCGATTGCGCCGATAACTCCGGTTTCGGTCTGGGGATAGGATTTGATTTTTTCCAGCGCTGCATCAAAGCGTGCTTTTCCAAGGGCGGGATCCTGGTAAAACGGTCCGGCCCAGGCCTTCGCCGAATCGGGCGTTGCAGCCACTTTGCCGTCGCCATACATGTCCACCGCTATAGCGATATAACCAAGCTGAGCGAGCTGCCGGGCCCTGTTTTTTACATAATCGTTGATGCCCCACCATTCGGGGATTACCAGCACTGCAGGGCGTTTGCCTTCCTTGTTCTGGTCGTATACCACAAAACTGTGCATGGTTTTGTCACCACTGTTGTAGGTTACTTCTTCTTCTTTTGCCGAAAAAACTTTTGACGTGGTGTCGGTGTTCGCGCTTGCCGTTGATTTGTCTTCGTTGTTGCAGGAAGCCATCATCAGGGCGAAGCCGAGAGACAGGATCCAGGTTGATTTCCGTTTCATTATGGGGAATTTTTGTTAAGGGACTAACCGTAAAGGTCAGGAAAAGTTGACAGATGCCCCGTTCAGGGCAAAAAAAAAGGTGGAGCCCTCACTCCACCTACCCTCAATAAAAGAAAAAAACTTATTTGACGATGAACGACTGGCTGATTTTAGCCGCGCCATCCTGTAATACGATATAATAAACCCCTTTATTCAGCGTGCTGACATTTACTTTCATCTGTGTACTGTTTTTGGCAATGGCAACGCGGTTGACCAGCAGGCCGGATACAGAATAAACATCGAGGTTGGCTGCTGCGGTTGAAGGCAGGTCAACGGTGATATTGCTGGTTGCAGGGTTAGGGTAAATATTCACTGTAAGCGTTTTGGCTGCTTCTGCGGACACCACAACAGTGCGGCTGTAAGAATATGATCCGTCTGCATCCACCATTTTCAGTCGGTAATAGTTGTTACCGGCACTTACGTTTTTATCGGTGCTGCGGTAATAATTAACCGCTGTATTGCTACCGGTTGCCTTTACTGAATCGATGGCAGTAAAAGAACCATTGTTCTCTTTCTTTTCAACGATAAAGTAGCTGCTGTTTACTTCTGAAGAAGTATTCCAGTTCAGGATCGTATTGTTGCCCGATTTTTTACCGTTGAAATCATTCAGGTTAAGTGGAAGAACGGTGGTGATGCTGATTGTTTTCCGGTTGTAGGCAACGAAAGCAACGTCGCTGTCGCCCGACAAACGGATCTTGAATTTGCGGATGCTCTGGTAGTTGGCAACAGTAATACCAAACTCGCTCAGGTCGGCTGCCCATAAACGGATAGCACGGTCAGTGTTTATGAAACCACCTGAAAGGGTCATCGGATTCTTGCTTGCTTCCCAGAAGTCGGCCGTCCAGTTACCTACCGGGGGAATGTTGGTGAAAATGATATCGCGCGAAAGACCAATGACATTACCCGCGTTATCAATAAATGAATAACGGTCAAATGAACCGCTTGGGTCAGCTACCTGGGTAACTACCACATCGGGTATACCATCGCCAATCATTGCCGGGTTAATATTGTTTACAAAGAAGGTAAGGTCACCCGCAGGCAGGTTTGCGATAGCTGTACCGATGTTGAGACCCTTGATACCGTCAGTCAGGTAAGATTTGAGATCACTGGAAGGAACTGTTCCGGCGCCGTTATGCACACCATCGTACATTTCACCAACACCAACCTTGGTGTTGCCAACTACGTTACCCACGATTGCATCAACAGGCAGTGACCAGAAGTCGGCCGGTTTGTAAGTTTCGCCTTTTGCATTCAGTGCAGCATCGTTGACACCGGTAGAATACATCTGGGCATTGTATGTAAATGCAAGAAGGTTGTGGCTGTTAACCGGGCGTGTTGGATTAAAATTGGCGGCCTGGGTTTTCCAGAATCCGTTGTAGTCGGTAATGATGCCGCTAACCGCCTGCTGTGCATTTGCCAGGTTGAAGGTAAAGAGAACCGAAACGGCGAGGACCAGTTTCGTGATTTTACTGCGTTGCAGTAAGGTGAAGGCCGGTGAAGCCTGAGGGTAAACTTGTTTCATTTGAGGGGTACGTTTTTCTTCTTAGGGTCGAATCGGATACAAAGGTAAAAACCGCAGTGATTTTTCATAGCGTCCGGCGCGAAAGTTACTAACGGTAAATCTACGATAGGCGCGGGTTTCGGGAGTAACTGCCTGTTTATCAGTTATCGTTGCCTGTCGATCCCCGCGTTTTTTTACCCGGAATGTGCTGGTATTTTTTCGATTTTTATGTCGGAGACACTTGTTATTATAAAAACAGGAACAAGTAGTGTGGTAAAAGGATACCCTTATAAAACTGAAAGCAGCAGAACAACTGACACGGCATCCGCAAACATTTTTCGATCACACACCGCCCTTCTCCAACGGCACAACATGGTCTAGCCAGTTCCCCCTGGCCCGGCTACCGCCATCATGAATCCCGGCGGCGAATTACCATAAGTCCAGCGGCTCACCATCCCGACAAACCGCGTCATACATTTTCAATATGTCCACCATCATACCCGAACCCAGGTATGTATTCGGGGCCGGACTGAAGAAGGACGTCAACGGGTCAGGCTCGGTATTCATTCATACCGACTTCATCCAACAGGGTTCGTATTCCACAGGCGCTCGGTTGCACCCGCCACCATCCGGCCGCGCTGGTTAATTAAACCGACTTCAGTATCTTTGCGGCATGACAGCAGAAAAATTAGTCGATATGCGGTCCCGCATTGCCGGGGTAAGGAGGTTTCTTTGACGTCGAGAACCGACGATATAAAATAGAAGAAGACAAGCAGCTTTCGTTAAGTCCCGGTTTCTGGGACGACAACAAAAGGGCTACCGAAATCCTCAAAAACGCCAAAGTAAATGAGTATTGGGTAAAACTCTACGAAACCACTGAAGGTAGCGTGGAGGACTTTGCCGTGCTCTTTGAGTTCTGGAAATCGGGCGATGCTACCGAGGAGGAAACCAAGGAGGCATTTGATAAAGCCATCGCCCAGCTGGATGATGCCGAATTCAAGGCTACGCTGAATGAACCCGAGGACGAGTTGCCCGCCGTTTTACAGATCAATTCCGGTGCAGGTGGTACCGAAAGCCAGGACTGGGCAGAAATGCTCGCCCGCATGTATCGCATGTATGGTGAAAAGCAGGGCTGGTCGGTAACGGAGCTTGACTGGGTATGGGGCGATGGCGCCGGGATAAAAACGGCCACGCTTCAGTTTGATGGTTCATTTGCCTACGGCTTCCTCAAAGCTGAAAGTGGCGTGCACCGCCTGGTGCGCATATCACCGTTCGATAGTAATGCCCGCCGGCATACTTCCTTTGTATCCGTGTTTGTATACCCGCTGGTAGACGATACCATCAATATCGAAGTTCGCGATGCCGATGTAAAGATGGAGACATCACGAAGTGGTGGTGCGGGCGGACAGAACGTGAACAAGGTGGAAACAAAGGTGCAGCTGACACACATTCCGACCGGCTTTGTGGTGGTTTGCCAGACCGAACGGTCGCAGCTGGGCAACCGCGAAAAAGCGATGACCATGCTGAAGAGCCGGCTGTATGAAGAGGAGCTTCGCAAAAGGAATGAACTGAAGGATGCCGTAAACAGTTCCAAGAAAAAGATCGAGTGGGGCAGCCAGATCAGGTCGTACGTATTCCATCCATATAAGATGATCAAGGATCACCGTACGGACTATGAGGTTGGTAATATACAGCCCGTGATGGATGGGGAACTCGATGGATTTATCAAGGCCTACCTGATGAGCGAGAAAGAAAATAATACAAACTGATCAACGGGCATCCGGTCCCGGTCACATTAAATTATACAGCGATGAGCATAGGTACATTTTCTTACCCGATGCCGGTGAACGAACCGGTTCTTAATTACGGGCCGGGCAGCCCGGAGAAAAAAAGATTGAAGGAAGTACTGGCAGAATTAAAGGGCACGCAGGCCGACATCCCAATGTATATAGGTGGGGAAGAAGTGCGTACCGGCAAAACGGTCGACATTCATCCGCCGCACGAACGGGCCTTCAAGCTCGGTCATTTCCATGAAGGGGATGAAACACATATTAAACAGGCAATCGATGCAGCCCTTGCTGCGCGAGAGTCATGGGCTGCACTCAGCTGGGAATCCCGTGCTGGTATTTTCCTCAAAGCAGCCGACCTCATTGCCACGAAGTACCGTCCGTACATGAACGGTACTACCATGCTTGGGCAGAGCAAGAATGCTTACCAGGCGGAAATTGATGCTGCCTGCGAGCTCATCGACTTCCTCAAATTCAACGTGCATTTTTTAAGTGAGATTTATAAACAGCAGCCGGTCAGCGGACCCGGTATGCACAACCGTCTTGAGTTCCGTCCGCTTGAAGGATTTGTACTGGCAGTGACGCCGTTCAACTTTACGGCCATCGGTGGTAACCTGCCGGCCAGTGCTGCCCTCTGTGGTAACGTGGTGGTATGGAAGCCAGCCAATACCCAGGTTTATAGTGCACAGATGTTTATGCGGATCATGAAAGAGGCAGGTCTTCCCGATGGTGTGATCAACCTGATCTATGT
>SDZZ01000408.1 GCA_004173255.1 Chitinophagaceae bacterium
TGAATATTTGAATTGATCAGTACAGGCTTCCGGGCTGGTGTTCCCGCAAAAGCACTGCAAAATAAGCCAGCCGCGTCATTTAGCCACGGACCGATTTGTTAAATAGCCGCAATCAGTTCTACAAATATGGTAGCAAGTTTGGGCTCTGCCTCTTTTGCGGCTGCCAGCACCTCTTCATGTGTGATCACATTATCATCCTCCCGTATGCCAAGGTCAGTCACCACGCTCACGGCAAATACGTCCACCCCCATGTGGTTGGCCACAATACATTCCTGGACGGTGCTCATACCTACTACGTCACCGCCAAGCACATGGATAAATTTATACTCTGCCCTTGTTTCAAAGGTTGGTCCGGTCACGGCCACATAAACCCCTTCATGGATGGTATAATTGTGACGTTTCGCTACGGCCTTCGCCTTTTCAATGAGTTCTTTTTTATAAGGCTCGCTCATGTCGGGAAAACGCGGGCCCCACTCCGGGATGTTCTTTCCGATCAGTGGATTGGGAGTGAAAAAACTCACGTGGTCGCGAATGATCATCATATCCCCCACCTGGTAAGCCGCATTGACCGACCCCGCCGCATTCGACAGCAACAGGGTTTTGATACCAAGGAATTTCATCACGCGAATGGGAAACACCACTTCCTGCGGGGTATAACCCTCGTAGTAATGGAAACGGCCTGCCATCGCCACTACTTTTTTGCCGCTGATAGTGCCGAAAATCAGTTTGCCGGAATGCCCTTCTACCGTGGATACCGGGAAATGGGGGATTTCGGTGTACGGAACTTCTTTTTCTACCTGTATGGAGCTGGCAAAGTTGCCGAGGCCGCTGCCCAGCACTATGCCGATTTCCGGCGCGCTGGCAAACTGCGATTGCAGATAGGCCACTGTTTCCTTAAGTTCCTTTAATATATCCGCCATAGTAGAAAAATTAAGCCTGCAAACGTACTGAAAATTATCCATGCCCAAAGAGCTGGTGGCTGTTCCCGTTTGCTCCATTAGATTTATCTTCGCCAAAATTTTTTAGCATGAATCTCCATGAATACCAGGCCAAGGAATTACTGAAAAAATATAATGTACCCGTGCAGGAAGGATATGCCTGCGGTACCGTGCAGGAAGCAGAAGAAGCGTACCGTCAGATCAAAACCCAGACGGGCAGCAAATTCGCAGTGGTAAAAGCGCAGATCCATGCGGGCGGCCGTGGTAAAGGAGCTGTGAAGGAAAATGGCATCAACGGGGTGAAAGTGGCCAAATCGCTCGAAGACATCCAGGAGTTTGCAACAAAGATCCTCGGCGGTACACTGGTTACCATCCAGACCGGTCCTGCCGGCAAGGTGGTAAACAAAATACTGGTTGCACAGGACATGTACTATGATGGTGCATCTGAAAGGAAAGAATTCTATCTCTCCATCCTGCTCGATCGTACGAAAGGACAGAATGTAATCATGTACAGTACCGAAGGTGGTATGAACATCGAGGACGTGGCGCATGATACACCCGAAAAGATTTTCAAGGAATGGGTTCATCCCGCGGGCGGACTGCAGGGTTTCCAGGCTCGCAAGATCGCGTTCAACCTGGGTCTCAGCGGAGAGGCATTCAAGAACTGCGTAAAATTTGTAACCAATATTTATAATGCGTATGCCGGGCTCGACTGCGCAATGCTCGAGATCAACCCGCTGTTCAAGGCGGCCGATGACAAGATCATAGCAGTTGACTGTAAAATGAGCCTCGACGATAACGCGCTCATGCGCCATCCGGATATCGCGGCCCTCCGGGATACTTCGGAAGAAGATCCAACCGAAGTGGAAGCAGGTAAATACAACCTGAACTTCGTTAAACTTGATGGCAACGTGGGTTGTATGGTGAATGGTGCGGGTCTTGCCATGGCGACCATGGACATGATCAAACTCAGTGGTGGCGAGCCTGCCAACTTCCTCGACGTGGGTGGTACTGCCAATGCGCAGACAGTGGAAGCCGGTTTCAAGATCATCATGAAAGATCCTGCCGTAAAAGCAATACTGATCAACATCTTTGGGGGCATCGTTCGTTGTGATCGCGTAGCTGCCGGTGTAATTGACGCATACAAGAACCTGGGCAATATCAATATCCCGATCATTGTACGTTTGCAGGGAACCAATGCCGAGGAAGCAAAAAAACTGATCGACGAAAGCGGACTGAAAGTTCAATCCGCTATCCTGCTCAGTGAAGCGGCTGACCTGGTGCGGAAAGCGGTGGCGTAACGACCATGGCCCCGAAGAAATTATAGATCATTATTCGGAAGGCATGATTCCAGCTGTTTTTCCAGCGTTCATCCCCTGGCAACCTGGACCCAGCCAAAAATTGTCAAGATATAAACCCGGCCCGCGCCGGGTTTTTTTTGTGCAATCGAGCGGAGGACTGCATCCTGCCTGAAACTGATTGCTCATGAAACAGCTCCTCCTTATTTTGCTCGGGCTCGCAACCCAACTTTCCAGCAGCGCCCAATCCAAAAAACTGACTGACACAAAAATCGACAAAGTCACTGTATTCCTTGAAGGCGCGCAGGTACAGCGCTCGGCAAGGGTTTCACTAACCGCAGGTAAACAGGAGATCGTATTCCATGACATCTCTCCCGAGATCGACAAACAAAGCATCCAGGTAAAGGCGGACGGGAATATCACCATCGTTTCCGTGATCCACCAGCCGGACCACCTGCGGGAACAGAAGAAACAACAGGAGATCACTGACCTCGAAACTGCGCTGGAGGTCAACGCCGAAAAAATAGAAACGCAGAAAAATATTATTGCTGTCTTCCGCCAGGAGGAAACCATGCTGCTGAAAAACCAGCAGGTGTCCGGAGCCAACACGGGTTTGAAAACGGCCGACCTGAAAGAAGCAGTGGATTTCCAGCGGACCCGGCTGACCGAAGTTTACCAGAAACTGGCAGAAAATGAACGCCAGCTTAAAATACTGCAGTCTTCATCCACCGCTATCCAGAAGCAGCTAAAAGCCCTTAACCTCGTAGCAAATATCTCTACCAGCCAGATCCTGGTGACCGTCAACAGTAAAACCGCGATCAGTGCGGCTTTCACCATCAGCTACCTTGTTCGTAAGGCAGGGTGGTATCCCACCTACGATATCCGGGTAAAAGATATTGTGTCACCGGTAAACCTGCAGTTCAAGGCGAATGTATTCCAGACAAGCGGGGAAGACTGGAAAGAAGTTCGACTCTCCCTTTCCACCGGCAACCCATCGGTCAATAACAATGTACCGACTGTTAACCCATGGTACCTTCGCTATCTGTATGCCAGCCAGCCGGTAATCCTTCGCGGGTTGGCCACGATTGAAGGTACAACGGCAGCCAGGAGCGCAGGTCGTGTAACGGACGAAAAAGGTCATCCAGTCCTGGGGGTCTCCATACAGGTAAAGGGTACAAACATTGGCACCAGCACCGATGGGAACGGTCTTTATACGGTGGCCGCTCCGTCTTCCACGTCCGTCCTCCAGGTGAGTATGGTTGGTTACGAAACGCAGGAAGTGGCCGGTGGTATGGTGTTCAATAATATTACCCTGAAACCAACATTCAACGCCCTCGACGAAGTAGTGGTTATTGGATACAGTGCTGTCAACTCCGGAAGTTCGGACGACTGGGCAGAAAAAAAATCCATCACAAAGGTCAAATCCGTCACCGCCGTACAGACCTCCACCCTTTACCAGCCTACGTCAACCGTGTACGAAATCGAGGACCCGTACACCGTGCTCAATGATGGCAAGACTTACATGGTGGAGATTGATGGCTTTGACATCAACGCGCGCTATGAATATTATGCCGTACCAAAAACAGAACAGGTGGCTTACCTGACCGCAAAAATCCTCGACTGGCAGGAACTTAACCTGATGCAGGGTGAAGCCAATATTTTTTTCGAGGGCACTTTCCTTGGACAGTCGATGCTGGACCTCACCACAGCGGGTGACACATTGAGTATCTCCCTTGGGCAAGACAAAGGAGTGGTGGTTAAACGGACACTGCTGAAGGAATTCAGCTCAAAAAAATTCATTGGGAGCAACCGGACAGATGACCGGCACTACGAAATTGTGGTCCGGAATAACAAACAACAACCAGTCTCTATCCTCATCGAAGACCAGTTCCCTATC
>SDZZ01000409.1 GCA_004173255.1 Chitinophagaceae bacterium
AAAAGGACCGCGATGCTTCGGATGATGAACGCAAGCAGGCCATGAAAGATCGCGAGCAGGCAGAAAAAGACAGGCAAGAGGCTGGTCGCGACCAGGAGCAGGCCGAAAAAGATCGCGGGCAGGCGGAAAAGGACCGGCAACAGGCTCGGCGCGACCAGGAGCAGGCTGAAAAAGATCGCGCTCAGGCCGTGAAAGATCGCGAACAAGCGGGGAAGGACCGGGTCCAGGCAGAGAAAGACCGCGAACAGGCAGAAAAAGATCGTAAGCTGATGGATGAGATGCTTGCTGAGGTGGTGACAGAAAAAATTGTGACCGATAAAACAGCCATCCACGCGCTGACCCTCGATGAAGATGAGTTCACTGTCAATGGTATCAAACAACCTGCTGAAGTCCATAAAAAATTCAAGGCTAAATACCTGAAAAATTCCAAAGGGGGCATCCGTTACAATTTTTCAGGTACTACGCGGCAATTATCTATTGACTGATGCGGCTTACGATGGCAGGATGGTGAACGGGAGGTAATTAATCTCCCCATCACCTCCATAATTGTATGGGGTTGCCTGTAAAGGATCATGGGGAATATTTTTTTTCACCGTTACTGACACAAAAAAAGCGTTTGCGGCAACTGGCACCGCAAACGCTTTTTTTCTTAGATGATGAAACCAAAAGTTCTACCGCTCCGGGAACTTATGGTCTTAATATTTAAAGGACTTGTCCGGATGTTTGGGAGCTGGTGGTGTTACCACGGGCTTTTCTTTAATCATTTTTTTCAGGTAGTCGATCGCATATTCCAACTGGGCATCTTTGCCCTTGAAACTTTCAAACGGCAGGTTGTCTACTTCGATATCGGGTTCAACCCCGCGGCCTTCAATCAGCCATTTTCCTTCCGCTCCGTACACCCCAAATTCGGCTGCTGATGCAATGCCGTTATCGACCAGGCGGTTGCTTCCGGTGAGCCAGATTTCGCCGCCCCAGGTGCGCATGCCGATCACTTTGCCCAGTCCAAGCCTGCGAAACCCTTCGCATACTGCTTCGCCATCGGATGCCGTCATCTGATCGCAAATGATGACCATATGCCCGCGGAATGCATATTGCATATTCCAGTAGGGTGCACCGGAACGTCCCTGCCAGTACATCCAGATTTTACGCATCAGTTTTTCCAGGATCCAGCTATCGATATTGCCACCATTGTTCATGCGGACATCGAGCACCAGTCCTTCCCGGTTAAAAATCGGATAGTACTGTTTAACAAAATCGTCGATATCATTTCCCGTCATTGCCTTCAGATGGATATATCCGATTTTGTTGTTGGACATGGTATCCACCTTTAACCGGTTCATGTATTCCCATTCCTCGTACCTGAGGGTGAATGCATCATTCTGTGAAATTGGTGAAACGACCTGCTGGTAAGCCTTTCCTGCTGCATCGCTCAGGTCCAGCTTAACGGGCACATTTACTTTATTGGCCAGCAGCATCGACAGGTCAGCAACCTCATCCACTTTTACATTGTTTACCGCGGTGATAATATCGCCTTCATGGATGCGTAAACCTGCCTGCCTTAACGGCGAGTTGTTGTCGGGGAAATCGGGATCTGACTGATAGATATGGTCAATGCGAATACCTTTCCCGGTTTTGCTGAGTGTTGCTCCAAGGAAACCGGTCTGGATCATATCGGGGGAACGGCGTTTATCGCCTCCGCCAACGAAATGATGCAAGGCCGAAAGCTCGCCCACCATCTGTCCCAGGATGTCATCCAGTTCAAACCGATCGGTCAGCCTTTCCAGTAAAGGTTCGTATTGTTTTTTAGTTGCTGCCCAATCTACCTGGTGCATGTCGCGGTCATAAAAATAATCACGCATCATGCGCCACGCGTCGTTAAACATCTCTTTCCATTCTTCCTGTGGATCCAGCAGGAAGGCCCAGTTGGACAGGTTGAGTCCGGCCTTGCCCAGGTCTGCTTTGGCGCCATTGGCATCAACAATGGCAATGGTCCTGTTTTTCAGGAACAGGATTAATTTTTTTCCATCGGCTGCGGCCTGCACCCCTACAACACCTGAAGCAACTTCAGTGGGTTCATAGGTTTTGCTTTCTTCCATTTTAAGCGCAAACAGTTTCGAAGGGGCGTCGGGGTCAAGGCCAGATTCCGTCCAGTACAAATATCCATTGGCTATGGCGCTGTTATCAATGTTTGCATTTTTAGTCGGAACAGTGTAAATGCGTTTGCTGATTGCCGTCCAGTCATATGTTCTTGGCGCCGGCTTTTCTTTTTTCGGTTTTTTAGTATCGGCCGGTTTTGTATTGTCCCTGGTAAACGTGGTATCGTTCAGCCATGAATCGGTGGCAAGGAACGGGAATTTTGCAGTACTGTCCAGTGCGAGTGCGTACAGGTGTTTGGTCTGTGTATAGTAAGGTTCCGGTGCCCGCGATCCCCATGGTGAGGTAACGGTAGATACTAGGTGACGTTCGGAAACAAAGTATACCCAGCTGCTGTCGGCAGTCCACGAAGGCTGGTAGCTGTTCAACCGGTCAGTGGTGATGGGCGTGCTTTTCCAGGTTGAACGGTCGAGCACTGAAATGCGCAGGTTGGTATTTTCCAACGCTTCAGTATAAGCGAGGAACCGGTTGTCGGGTGACCACGAAAACTCCTCGATGCTTCCGGGCAGGCTGTCCAGCTTATAAATAATTTTTCCCGAACTGACTTCTGCTACATGGAACGTTTCATTTTTGTCTTTATATGCAATCAGTTTTTCGTCGGGTGAAACGGCATACATGTTGATCAGCACCTTGCTGTTCCTGGTAACCTGAACAGCTGTGTCACTCCCGTCGGCACTCATCTTCCATACTTCGTATTCGCCGCTGGCATCGGACAACACGGCCAGCGTTTTATTATTGATAAACTGTGCATCCTTGAATCGGATGCCGCTTTTACGCACGGGTTCTACCCAGCGGTCGCTTTTAGCTGGGGAAACGAACACGCGTCCACGGCTGATGATGGCCGCATAAGCACCGTTTGGTGAAATGGCAGCATCGGTAATACCCGACACCGGACCCCTGACCCATTTTGGTTTACGCTGGTCAAAATCCGACAGCAGCGTAATGTCCAGCAGTTGTTCCTTTTTTGTTTCAATGTTATAGAGCCAGAGGTCGGCTCCTTTCTGGTAAACCACCTGGCCATTTGAAATGGAAGGGTTCTGCAGGTCCCACGCTTTTGACTGGGTGTGTTGTACCAGGTCTTTCCCGCTGGCATTCATCGACCACAGGTTCATGGTGCCATCGCGGTCGCTCAGGAAATACACCCTGTCCTTGTAAAAAACGGGGTTGGTGCTGGTGCCGTCGAAGTCGGCCGTCAGGTTGACTGCTTCATTTTTACCATCAAACTTCCAGACCTGTTCAATGAAACCGCCTTTGTATCGTTTGGTTTTGCTGCCCTGGTTCGGGAAGCGGGTGAAGTATAAAGTTCCGTTGTTATCGGTACTGCCAAATGATGCCTGCCACAGGGGGATGGGCTGGCGTGACAGCGTGACCGGATCAAGTATCGATAACTGCAAGGAAGGTATACTGCTTTCGACTGAACTGGAGATGATGATTTTGTTGTCGCTGGTCCACCCCGTTGCCTGCGAGGTTGCACCGAGGTCATACGTCAACCTCTTTGGAATACCACCATCAACAGACATCAGGTACAATTCGGAGGGTCCTTCGTATTGCCCGCTGAAGACCAGTTGTTTTCCATCGGGTGAAAGGAAGGGCATGTCTTCCAGCCCGGCATGCGTGGTCAAGCGGGCGGTTGTTTTAGCGGACAGATTATATTTCCAGAGATCCCCTTCAGCTACAAACACAATAGTGTTGCCACTGATGGAAGGCATCCGGTAATAACCTTTTTGCTGGGCATTGGAAAGGAGGAGCAGGGCGCAGGAAACTGCGGTCAGGAAAAATCGGCGGAACATAAGCGGTTGGTTTTTTGTCCGCTTTAAAGATAAGTGGTTTTTGGAATCGCGGTTGGGCTATTGAGCGACTGGTCGTCAGCGGGCTGTTCGGGTCCGCCACCGCGCAGCCGGCGTATCGCCGGGCGGAGGCGCGGCCGCAGTCGGCCGGGTTCGTGCCGGGGGTGCCGCGGCTG
>SDZZ01000047.1 GCA_004173255.1 Chitinophagaceae bacterium
GCTTCCTGCGGCGCCTGTCCTGCCCTGCTTTCTGCGGCGCCTGCCTGCCCTGCTTCGCCCGACATATTATATTATAATAGTAGTAAATTACCTGTAACCAGATCAACCCATTTGTAGTCTAAGGACGAGTATGTTAACCGGACTGAATGATAATGAAATCATTAGCAGCGTATTAGCTGGTGATCGACAGGCCTATGCCCGGATTGTCGAGAAGTACCAGGGTTATGTGTTCACCCTTGTACTCCGGTTTACCAGTTCCCGGGAGGATGCTGAAGAATTATCGCAGGACATCTTTGTAAAAGCCTACCGGGCCCTGGCCAGTTTCAAAGGGGAATCGAAATTCAGTACCTGGCTGTATACGATTGTGAACACCACCTGTATCACGTTCCTGCGAAAGAAAAAGCTCGAGGTAAAATCGCTCGATGATGAAAATGTATTTGCCACGGCCGACCATATCGATTCGGGGGTCAGTGCCAACCAGGTGGAGCAGAAATCAAAACTGGCTATGGTGGGAAATGCCATTGCAATGCTGGCACCGGATGATGCCGAGGTGCTGACGCTGTTTTACAAAGCGGAGCAATCGCTCGAAGAAATTGCCGGCATCCTGAAAATTGAACCGAATACCGCGAAGGTGCGTCTGCACCGGGCGCGTACCAGATTAAAAAACGTAATGGAAACCCATTTTTCCGCAGAGGTCCGTGACCTCCGGTAAAGGGGCGATCACTAAAATGAAGCAGGAGGAATTTTTATGAAAAATGATTTTCAACCATCGCCTGGCGATGCAGAAATGGAAAGCCGTTTGTGGGAGTACATCGATGGTATTGCTTCGGCCGAAGAATCGACCGTAATCGGCAGGCTGATAACGGAGCAGCAGGCCTGGAAAGAACGCTATGAGGAACTGAAAAGCCTGCAGGAGCTGATGCTTTCCTCTGAGCTGGAAGAGCCATCGATGCGTTTCACCAAAAACGTCATGGAAGAGATTGCCCGGCTGCAGATCAGTCCGGCCGCAGGCAACTATATCAACAAACGGGTGATCTGGGGCATCGCCGGTTTCTTTATCGCCAGCATCCTTGCATTTGTGATTTATAGCGTAGGCCTGGTTGACTGGGAAACGCAGGCGCCTGCCAATCCGAGGTATAACCTCGACATAGCACAGCCCGATTATTCGAGGATTTTCACCAGCACATATGCTTCCGTCTTCCTGATGATCAATATTGTTCTTGGATTGTTTTTGCTGGACAGGTACCTGGCTAACAAACGGAAAAAATTCACGGAGGAAGTATGAGCGAGGTATGAGCCTGGCCAGGTGCCGCAATCCGCCCGTTCTCCTGTCTGTCGGTAAAACCGTACCTTTGGCGCATTAAAACAGGCTATGGATATCAAGAATAATATTCTGGAGACAATCGGAAACACGCCACTGATCAGGCTGAACAAAATCAGTAAAGACCTGCCATGCATGGTGCTGGCCAAGGTCGATTATTTTAACCCGGGCAATTCGATCAAGGACCGGATGGCCGTAAAGATGGTGGAAGTTGCCGAGCAGGATGGCCGGCTGAAACCAGGCGGAACCATTATTGAGGGTACCAGTGGTAATACCGGAATGGGTCTTGCCCTTGCCGCCATTGTGAAAGGATATAAATGTGTTTTTGTAACGACGGATAAACAGTCGAAGGAAAAAGCCGACATTCTCAAGGCAGTGGGTGCCGATGTGATCGTTTGCCCCACCAACGTGCTTCCGGAAGACCCGAAGAGCTACTACAGCGTAGCTAAACGCCTCTCGGCCGAGATCCCGAACTCCTGCCACATGAACCAGTATGATAACCTGGCTAACCGGCTGGCGCATTATGAGTCGACCGGACCGGAAATCTGGAAACAGACCGATGGCAAAATCACGCACCTCGTTTGCACTGCAGGAACCGGCGGTACTATTACCGGCGCGGCAATGTACCTGAAAGAAAAAAATCCCGATATCAAAATCTGGGCAGTGGATGTGTACGGCTCACTGCTCACCAAGTATTTCAATACCGGTGAAGTGGATATGAATGAGGTACACCCCTACATCAGTGAAGGGTTTGGGGAAGACTTTATCCCGGCGAACTATGATATGTCGGTCATAGATCACTTTGTACAGGTGACCGATAAGGATGGCGCTGTCATGGCGCGCAGGCTTGCCAAGGAAGAAGGACTGTTCTGTGGTTACAGTGCCGGCAGCTGTTTCCAGGGGTTGCTCCAGACTGCAGCATCGATGAAGGGACCCGATGCTTTAAAGCCGGATGATGTAGTGGTCTGTATTTTCCATGACCATGGAAGCCGTTATGTAGGCAAAATCTACAATGACCAGTGGATGATCGAACGCGGTTTCCTTGATGTGAAAACATTCAAGGATGTGATTGCCTCCCGCGGAACACAGAAACTGATCACCGTGAATGCGGACCAGAGCGTAGCCGAAGCAGTTGAGCTGATGCAGAAATATGATATTGAACAGATCCCGGTCATGAGTGGGAACAACCCGGTAGGGGCGATCAGCGAAGGCGGGTTATTCCAGAAGGTGTTCAAGAATCCGGATATAAAGAACTCAACCATTTCAGAAGTACTGGAGCCGGAGCTGCCGATGGTAGGTTTCGATACACCGGTAGAAAAACTCAGCTCCCTGATCAACCGCGGCAATGGCGCCGTACTGGCAAAAGACGATGCCGGCAGCTATCACATTGTTACGAAGTACGATGTGTTGCAGGCCCTGGGCAAATAGCAGCACAATAACTCATACAACTGCAAAAAAGCCCTCCAACCCCGGTCTGGAGGGCTTTTTTCGTAAAATTACCAGTCTTTCCCTCGGAAATCTGCCAGCACTAAGGTGAAACCTTTACGATGGATACAGGAATTTCCGTTGCACTATAATGAAGTGATTATGCTCTATACTGTTAATGTTCCAACAATTATTTTTGTTGCAGAAGTTGATTGATAGCAATTCAATCAAAGTGTATCCAAATCCAATCCTGTTGAGAAACCAAGACCGTCCAGTAACCTAGTTTTTAAAATCGAATCCTTTAGAAAAACCAGATTTGAAATCCAGTATCAGTCAACTTCTATTTTTAAGCTCTTTATTAAAATACCATAGAAATCCAATCCTGCAGCCTTTGTGGATCCGGTCGCAATCCGGCTAAACCAGGGCCCCGAAAGACCAGTTCCTTTGTCCGTTGAAAAACCAAACCAATCCAATCCTTTGAACGAAACCACGACCGTCCAAGTCCAATTTCGTGAAGAACAAGAATCGAGTCACCGTGTCCAAATCCAATGAAAGAATTAACTATCCGGACCCCCTCCTGCTAAACAACGTTTAGCAGGAGGCGCGGTGATTTCAGGAACACCTCCACTCCTTACCTTGCATGCAGACTTACCCGTAACGCATGCCTGTTTACACCGACATCACTTTAATTGATTTACCTGCGCAGCCCCGCATTATTTCGCTGGTGCCTTCGCTGACTGAATTACTGTACGACCTTGGGCTCGACCAGGAAGTCATTGGCATTACCCGTTTTTGTGTGCACCCCAGGCACTGGTACCGGAGCAAAACCAGAATTGGTGGTACCAAGGATCTAAACGTTTCGCTGGTACGAAACCTTCACCCCCACCTGCTCGTTGCCAGCAAGGAAGAAAATATAAAGGAACAGGTGCAAGCCCTGGCCACGGATACGGCAGTGTGGCTAACGGATATCCGCACGCTGGAAGACGCACTGCTGCTGATCCGCCAGGCAGGCACGTTAACCGGTCACCAGCAGCAGGCGCACCGGATTCATGACATCGTCGCCGGATCCTTTGCCCGCATACGGCCACTGGCAGCGGAACCTGTCCGTACCGCCTATCTTATCTGGAAGAATCCCTACATGACCGTGGGTGATGATACTTTTATCCATCACATGATGGCTGCCGGCGGCTTTGTAAACGTATTCACGGGGCAGCAACGCTACCCCGTCACCGATGCCGGCCAGCTGCGTGCAAAAAACCTGCAGGTGCTCCTGCTTTCTTCTGAACCTTACCCCTTTCGTGAAAAGGACCTGGACGAGTTGCAGTCGCAGTTACCCGGAGTAGCAGTGGCACTGGTGGACGGGGAGCTGTTCAGCTGGTATGGCAGCCGCCTGCAACACACGGCGGCTTACCTGCAAAAGCTCAAAACACAGGTTCTTTCTTCTTCGTAACTTCCGGCCATGAGCCTGGATGAGATCACCAACAAAGACCTGCAGGAACCGGATAAACCGTCGCGCAAAAAACCGATGTTTCCCGTTAGTCCCGAGCTGCGGAATTACCTCAAACACAATGGCCGCGAAGTGAAGTTGCCGGTGTCTTATAAAGACCTGCTCAACTATACTTTTTCCGTTCCTATCCGGGATAAAAAAGGGAAGGATACACTGTGGGAGAAAACGATCTATGATAAACGGGAGTGGGATTTTATCCGGGACGGACTGGTGAAAATTTATGCCATTCTCAAAACCGAAGGTGATTTCAGTTTTACCAGCCACCTCGATGTAGCCAGGATCGACTACTGCACCTTTGGCAACTCGCATCCGTTCCGGATCCGTATTGTCAATAAATACAACGACAACTACGACCACTACTATATCAAGATCGCCGATGCTTCGCGGGTGTACGGGCTCGAGCTCGAACACATACTATCGCCCAACCGGATCACATTTTTTACCGATGATGATACACTGGTGGAAGAGCATATCCCAGGCATCCCGGGTGATCTGTTTATAGAACAGATGATGACCGATCCCAATGTCAACAAAATCCGCCTGGCAAAGGAATTCGTCAAATTCAATGAGCGTTGTTTTGTCCGTTTGCTGGGCGATATGAGGAGCTATAATTTTGTGGTGGATATCACACCCGATATTGAAGATTACCAGTTCCGCATACGCGCAATCGATTTTGACCAGCAGTCGTATGAGGGAAGGAAAAACCTTTACCTGCCACAGTTCTTCAAGGAGAATTATCCGTTTGTGCAACTTTGTCTCCAGCACCTGAACAAGGAATCGATTGCACAATACCAGGCCGAGGAACGCACACTGATCACCTTCCGGCTGGCTTCCTCCCGGTACCGGATCAAGGAACTGCTCGACATCATGGCGCGCGATCCGATCTCAACCCCTGAAAAAACAGGCCAGCTTAAAAATGAACTGAACGAGTACCTGCACACCAGCGTATTTTCAAAATCATCGTCTATGGGACAGGTGGTCAAAAGACATCTTAAACAGACACTTCAGAAGAACCTGATGCTGGTACAGCGGAATGTGGGTAAAACGAACGACTGATAGTGTTTCGGGAATTCGGCCAGGTAGCATGAGGCATTGCGGAGGCTGCCATTTTTTTTGCCGGAGGCTACTGTCCGGATTAACTGTAATGGCGGTGTAAAGAAATAAATGGAGTATATTAGCGGCTCATTTGAATGTTTACAGAACACCAGTTTTCATAAAATCCGCATTTAAAAATTATGAGTAAGTACAAAGCAGGCGTGCTTTTCGGTGAGGAGTTAAGGGCTCTTTACAATGATGCCAAGGAAAACCAGTTTGCAATTCCGGCAGTGAACACCATCGGGACCAATACCATTAATGCCACGCTTGAAGCGGCAGCAAATGTAAAGTCACCGGTGATCGTTCAGTTTTCCAATGGTGGCGCCCAGTTCATTGCAGGTAAAGGCATGCCGAACGACAAGTTGCAGGCAAATATTTCCGGTGCTATTTCCGGTGCCCTCCATATACATAATGTAGCCAAATATTATGGCGTACCGGTAATTCTCCATACTGACCATGCCGCAAAAAAATGGTTGCCCTGGATCAGTGCACTGGTGGATGCCGGTGAAGATTATAAAAAAGAAAAAGGCCAGCCGCTGTTCAGTTCACACATGCTTGACCTGAGTGAGGAACCGATCGAAGAAAACATCGGTACCTCTGTTGAGTTCTTTAAAAGGATGTCGCCACTGGGTATGAGCATCGAGATTGAACTGGGTGTTACCGGTGGTGAAGAAGACGGGGTCGATAACAGTGATGTGGAAAATTCCAAATTATACACGCAGCCGGAAGACGTAGCCTATGCTTACAAGGAGCTCGGCAAGGTGGGTGACCTGTTTACCGTTGCGGCCGCATTTGGCAATGTACACGGAGTATACAAACCAGGGAATGTGGAACTTCGTCCGGAGATTCTCAATAACAGCCAGCAGTACATCCAGAAGGAACTGGGTACAAAAGAAAAACCGGTTTACTTTGTATTCCACGGTGGCAGCGGTTCCCCGCAAAGCCAGATCCGCGAGGCGATCGGCTACGGGGCTATCAAAATGAATATTGATACCGATCTGCAGTGGGCGTTCTGGGATGGGATCCTGGGGAACTACAAAAAGAGTGAAGCATACCTGCAGGCACAATTGGGTAACCCGGATGGTGACGACAAACCAAATAAAAAATATTACGATCCGCGTGTATGGTTGCGCAAGGGCGAGGAAACATTTATCAAAAGGCTGGAAACGGCATTTGATGACCTCAACTGCATCAATCGCAACGCATAAATAGTTCGATACAGAGGGAAAGCCCTGCCGGTTAATAACCAGCGGGGCTTTTTTATCCAGGCACATGTGCTGTACACATTGTGCTACCCGGTAACATGCTGCGGGATTAAATTTTTGCCGGTGTCTTCCTGGTGTGTGGCGTGAAGATGGTGTCGAGCATTGCGAACAGCTCCGGGTGTTTTTCTTTAAGGAGCTCAGGGCGCTCGAAAAAATACTCAGATGCTACTGCCAGGAACTCCGGTTCGCTCGACGCCCCATAGGGATTGATATCCGATTTGCCCTTGCGGATTTCACTGATCTGGTCGTGCATCATGCGCATCCAGGGCGCAGCCAGCTGGTGGTTGACCAGCACTTCCGGTACACCGTCCACATCGCCATCGGTTTTGTCGACCAGGTGCACAAATTCGTGTATGGCAGTGTTGTTCTTGTCCGTCTTGTTCCGGAAACCTTCGCGCAGGGCAAACTGCGATAAGACCATTACATACTGCATATGTCCATTGCCGACCATACCCAGTACGGAACGGCCATTGCCTTGTTGCCTGAACTGCTCATCGAATGTTTCCGGGTACAGCAGTACTTCATTCAGGTTCACGTACTGCCATCCCTCAAAACGGAAGATGGGTATGATGGCGCTGGCACCGATCATCACGCGGTCAACGTCTTCCACTGTGGCGCCTACCCCGGTGATGCGGATGGTGGACAGGAAATCCATCACCCGGTGCAGGAACCTTTCACGTGATGGTTCATCCAGCCGCTGGTAAAACCGGATTTCTTCCAGGAGGATGACTGCTACTTTATTTTTTTCAGGGACAAGGTCCGGAGGCCGCCGTTTCGGGGCCGAACGGCGAACAAGGTAGATAACGAGTACGGTCAGGAGTATAAAGGCCAGTGCGCCAAACGGCATAGGAATAGTGATGTTGAAACGCAAATGTACCGGACAATCGGGCACGGTGGGGAAAAGCGATGATTTATAACTTTTCCGTGGTGAAGCTGCCAGGTGCCTGGCTACGCTGCGTCCTGCCGGCAGGGGAAACTCAGGGCAATTGTTTTTTCACCCTGGCGCCTCGAGACCAGCGCAAGCGTACCTCCTATGCGTGACACCAGGGTTTGCATGTGACGCAGTCCTGATGCACTGGAATAACTGTTAAACCGGTTGTAGTCGCGCAGGTCAAGGTTCACCATATTGCTGTTCATGGTTGCCGAAATGCGGATGCAGCTGTCTTTTGCATTGGTAATGGCAATGCCGAGCATACCGCTGATGACGGTAGAAAGCATCTCCTGATCGGTGTGCACCAAAAGATCTTCCGGAATGTCATTGACCACACAGCTATGGCTCTTGGTAAGGGATGGTTGGGAAGACCGGACCAGCTGTTCAACCAGCTGGAACAACCGGGATGTAGTCTGTTGTTCAGCGATCATGTTTTTCATGGCAATGGTTTGGAAGCGGATACAAAAACACAGGATAAGGAAGGGGTTGCTACTAAGTTTCGGTGTGTGGTAAAACCGGCAGGTGGGCCGGTTAAAGATTTGGTGGTTTTTTCGATTAAAGCCTGACTTGTAACAGGGGCTGCAAATTGCAGTTAGTAGTATTGGTTGCGACAACGGTTAAAAGTCTTTCTGGTTGCTATCTGGATCAAAGCCGGAAAGTTCAAAAGCGGTAAACGTTGATTTTTTAACTTGGACGGTTTAAAATAATGTGCCGTTTACCGCTTTTGTTATACAAAGAAACGAACCAGCACGTTGGGGAAAAATAGAATCTTCTATCATTAGCAGGTCAGTAAAATCCATTACGCCTTGTAGTTTTTATACTACATGCTCATTCCGCGCTGTTATTTTGCCGCGTATGGCTATTTTTGGAAAAAGTACTGTTACATGGTCTCCTATAACCCGAAAGACTGGTTCACCTACATTTTCAGGATCCACAAGGCCGACACGTTCCGGGCACTTGCCCCGCTCCTGCTGGGTATGGCCGTCTATTCGGGCATTGTTGCTTTTCTCGAACTGGAGTACTGGAATTTATCATCCAACAGCTACGTCAAGGGCCTGCCCGCCATGCACTCCCTCCTGGGTTTTGCCATTTCGATGTTGCTGGTTTTCCGGACCAACACCGCGTACGACCGCTGGTGGGAAGGACGCAAGCTATGGGGCAGCCTGGTCAACAACAGTCGCAACCTGGCGCTGAAACTGCATGCCATCCTGCCGGAAAATGAAACACTCCAGCGTGCCTTTTTCAGGAATATTATTCCGGGTTATGCGCAGGCCCTGCATAAACACCTGCGACGGGAAGAGACCCGGCTTGAACTGGCAGCGGATGATGAACTGATCCACCTGTGGAAAAAAATTGACCACGAAAAACATGTTCCCAACCAGCTTGCGATCCTTATTTACCAGCACGTACACCAGCTGTATAAAGAGGGTACCATCAGTGGCGAGCAACTCATTTTCCTGAATGGCGAACTGCAGTCGTTTACCGATATCTGCGGTGCATGCGAACGGATCAAGAACACTCCTATCCCGTTTTCATACAGCGTTTTTATCAAGAAATTTATTTTTATCTATGTAATGACCCTGCCGTTCGGTTTTGTATTTACCCTTGGTTACTACGTGATCCCGGTGGTTACGTTTATCACTTATGTGCTGGCAAGCCTCGAACTGATTGCTGAAGAAATTGAAGACCCCTTCGGTGGTGACCAGAACGACATTCCCACCAGTAAGCTTGCTTCAAATATCCAGCGAAACGTCGAGGAAATACTTTAACGGTGCAGTAATAATTTCCTGCCGCAACTTTATTCCATATCAACCGAACACCAGCTCTTATGCGTTATACTTTCCTGATATTTTCTTTAGTGTTTTCGCTTTCATCTATGGGCCAGACGCCCCTCGCTCCCCTGACGGTTGATAAGATTATGCGTGACCCCAAATGGATGGGCAGTTCGCCTTCGGGCCTGCAATGGAGTGCCGATGGGCGTTCCCTGATCTTCAGCTGGAACCCTGCAAATGCAGTTGCTGATTCGCTGTACAGTATTTCCCCATCGGATAAAAAACCGGTGCGGGTCACTGATGACCAGCGTAACCTGTTTGTTCCCGCTCCTTCGGTTACCTATAACCGGGAACGAACTGCCTATGTATTCACCCGGAATGGTGATGTGTTTTATGTGGAGGTAAAATCGGGCAAACAGCGCCAGGTCACTCAAACCGTCGACAATGAATCCGGCGCAGCTTTCTCATTTGAAGGAAAGGCTGTGGTTTATTCAAGGTTGCAGAACCTGTATGCATGGGACCTGCAGTCGGGCGAAACGCGGCAGCTGACCAATTTTCGTGCGGGCGACTCCCCTTCAACCGGAGCTGCTACGGCTGTGCGTGGTGCGGCTGCCGGCGGAGCCGCACGCAGTTCCGATGCAGCAGCCAGCCAGCAGGAAGCGTGGCTCAAAAAAGACCAGCTGGAACAACTGGAAGTACTGAAACAACGGAAAGATAAAAAGGAAGCGACCGACGCTGCCAATAAAGCCGCCCGGCCGAAAGAGCTGCGGGCGATTGCGCTGGAAGACCGCATACTGCAATCCGTCAGCATTGATGCCACCGGCCGCTACATCAGTTATATCCTCACCAGGCCTGCAACCGGCAATAAAACCACCATCGTTCCCAACTATGTAACCGAAACCGGTTTTACCACCGACATACCGGCCAGGACCAAGGTGGGAACCACATCGGGCGTGTCCTCGCTGTATATATTTGACCGTATAGCCGATACCGTATTCCAGCTTAAAACAGATTCAATCGATGGCATGCGTGACATTCCTGCTTATGTGAACGACTATCCGAAACTGCTGGAGGAAATGAAAAAGAAAAATGCTGTACGCATCGTGAGTTTCCTTTCACCGGTATGGTCACCTGACGGCAGTACGGCCATGGTTGATATACGTTCGGATGACAACAAGGACCGCTGGCTGATGAGCTGGACACCGGATGATTCGCTGAGGCTGATCGACCGGCAGCATGATGATGCATGGATCGGCGGACCCGGAATGTTTGGCAGCCAGGGTTGGATTGATGGCGAAACCTGCTGGTTCCAGTCAGAAAAAACAGGTTACTCACATCTTTACACCTACAACAAACGCACTGGCAAAACCACCGCCCTGACGAGCGGCAGTTTTGAAGTGCAGCAGGCCAAACTGTCGAACGACCGCCATTCATTTTACATCAGCACCAACGAGGTGCATCCGGGCGAACAGCAACTGTATAAACTGACTATTGCCACCCTGGCCAGGCAACGCCTCACGCCAATGACCGGCGCCAGCCAGGTAAGTATTTCACCCGATGAAAAACAACTGGCTTATCTCTATTCCAACGCCACTACCCCGTGGGAATTATACCTGCAGGAAAATAAGGTAGCTGCGAACCCGGTCCGCGTTACGGACAAAGCACTGAGTACGGAGTTCCGGTCGTACCAGTGGAAAGACCCCGAGGTAGTAGGGATTCCTGCTGCTGATGGAAAAATGATCTATGCGCGATTATATAAACCCGCCAATGCGAAGCCGGGTATGCCTGCAGTGTTCTTTGTGCACGGGGCGGGTTACCTGCAGAATGCACACAAATGGTGGAGCAGTTATTTCCGGGAATATATGTTCAACAACCTGCTGGCCGACAACGGGTATTATGTACTCGATATCGACTATCGCGGAAGTGCGGGTTATGGTCGCGACTGGCGGACGGGCATTTACCGGTTCATGGGAGGAAAGGACTTGTCTGACCACGTGGACGCATCGGCCTGGCTGGTAAAAAAATACGGAGTGGATCCGGCACGCATTGGCTTATATGGCGGTTCATATGGCGGATTTATCACCCTGATGGGTATGTTTAACGCACCCGGTACTTTTTCCGCCGGGGCTGCCCTGAGGCCGGTCACCGACTGGGCCCAGTATAACCACCAGTACACGTCCAATATCCTGAATGAACCGTTCCGTGACAGCATCGCTTACCGGAAAAGTTCACCCTGGTATTATGCCGGTGGACTGAAGGGCGACCTGCTGATCTGCCACGGCATGGTGGACGTGAATGTGCACTACCAGGACGCCGTAAAACTGACGCAGCGACTGATCGAACTGGGGAAAGACAACTGGGAACTGGCGTCGTACCCGATGGAGGACCATGGCTTCGTGGAACCATCGAGCTGGACCGATGAATACAAACGGATTTTTAAGTTATTTGAACGGGTGCTGAAAAAAGGGCAATAGCCACCGGTTCCTTATATTTGTGTCTTATTAAACAAAGGTTATGGCAAAACAGGAAGAGGATTTTGACGCTAACCTGGCCGGCGAGGATGGAAAGACGGAAGAGACGAAGAGCAGCTGGTTCAAGCGGATGAAGACAGGTATTAGCACAAAGACTTCAGAAAAGAAAGAAACACCCGAGGGCTTATGGACCAAGTGCCCCGAGTGTAACTATATCTGCACAATGACGGAACTGCGCGAACACCTTTTTGTTTGCCCCAAATGCAGTTACCATCACCGGATCAACAGCAATGAGTACTATGAAATCCTGTTTGATAACGGGGCTTTCGAGGAACTCTTTGAAAATATCCGGAGCAAGGACTATCTCGAATTTACCGACCTGAAGCCGTACAAAAAACGCCTGGAGGAAACCTGGAGTAAAACAGACCTGAAAGATTCCATGCGTGTGGCGGTTGGAAAGGTAAACGGGGAAGACCTGGTGATTGCCTGTATGGATTTTGAATTCATCGGCGGCTCACTGGGAAGTGTGATGGGTGAAAAGTTTTCCCGCGCGGTGGACTATTGCATCAAGCACCATATCCCCTACATGGTGATCAGTAAAAGTGGTGGTGCACGTATGATGGAAAGTGCGTTTTCACTGATGCAGCTGGCCAAAACCAGTGGCAAACTTTCACAACTGAGCGATGCCAAACTACCCTATATTTCCTTGCTGACCGACCCTACGTTTGGCGGGATCTCTGCCTCTTTCGGGATGCTGGGTGACCTCAACATCGCTGAACCCGGCGCCCTGATTGGCTTTGCCGGGCCAAGGGTGATCAAGGAAACCATCAAACGTGACCTGCCCGAAGGTTTCCAGCGCAGTGAATTCCTGCTGGATCACGGGTTCCTCGATTTTATCGTTCCCCGGCCGGAACTTAAAGACAAACTCGCGAAGGTCCTGAGCCTGTTAAGGAACTGATCCCGCGTGCACCAATTACCATGTCAGAAATAAAAAACAGATCTGCCTTTCACGATTTTTTCATCGATGCCACGTACGATGCAGGTATTGTATTGTCGGGCACGGAAGTGAAATCAATCCGCGGGGGCAAGGTCAGTTTCAACGACAGTTACTGCCAGGTTCACCAGGGGGAAATCTGGGTAAAGTCGCTGCATATTGCCGAATATTCCCATGGTAACCTCAACAACCATGAGTCGGTGCAGGACCGCAAGCTGCTGCTGCACAAAAAGGAAATCAGGAAGATTGAAGGCAAACTGAAAGAGAAGGGTTATACGCTGGTACCGCTCAAGATTTACTTCACCGATAAGAACCTTGTTAAAATGGAGATTGGCCTTGCCAAAGGAAAAAAACTGCATGACAAACGTGACACTATCCGTAAAAAAGATGTGGAACGTGAAATCAAGCGCTTCCTGAAGTAGCCACCAGTCCTCATTTTCCGCATGGTTTTTGATTATACGCCGCCATGAAAAAAACATGCCTGATCGTCCTGATGTTCGCCTGCATGCACGCCAGCGCCCAGTCTGTTTTTGGATACTGGTACGGGTCTGCCTCCGTTAAGAATGCTACCGGTACCGCGAATAATTACCTGCTCGAACTGGTGCTCAAACCGGAAAAAGGATATGTGTCGGGCGTCCTCAATTATTATTTCAAGAACCAGTTCCGCAGCATGCTGGTTAAAGGGAATTACGATGCCAATGGCCGCCTGCTGAGCCTGTATGATATTACCATCCCCTATCACAACTCCAACGCCGGCATGGAGATCGAATGCAAGATGAATATGAAGGCAAGCCTGCGTGCGGCGAAAGCAGGGTCCAGCCTGATTGGCCTGATGACCAGCCTGCCCGAATACAAGTATACCTGCACCGATCTCAACTTTAACCTGGCACTGAACGCCGATGCCAGCAAGCAGGACTCAGTGCTGAAAGCCATCCGCGAATTCAAGGAAGAAAACCAGGTGTGGACTCCTACCAGGGCAGATACGCTTACCGCCGTGCGCATTATCCAGCGGAAGGTGACCAACTACTATGTCGAAAATGAATACAGGAAACGGCAGAAACAAGCCGCCCAGGAAATAGAAGTCAACTCAAAAAAGATTACGCTCGATTTTTACGACAATGGTGAAATAGACGGGGACTCGATCTCTGTGTTTTTCAACGACCAGCTGATGGCTTTCTCCCAGAAACTGAGCGCCAGGTCGATCCACTTTGAT
The DNA here is from genome assembly GCA_004173255.1 of Chitinophagaceae bacterium. Classification (GTDB taxonomy): domain Bacteria; phylum Bacteroidota; class Bacteroidia; order Chitinophagales; family Chitinophagaceae; genus JBEVJC01. The sequence goes on from SDZZ01000047.1 coordinate 13,995, forward strand.
ATTGAACTGGATGACACCAGGGAGGTGAATGAGATCACCATGTTTGCCGACAATCTCGGCACAATCCCACCTAATACCGCGTTGATGATCGTAACAGATGGTGACAAACAGTTTGAGATCCGTTTGTCAAGCTCGCTCGAGAAAAGTGCCACGCTGAAAATCCGAAGAAAGGAATAGAGGGATGGGATTGTTTTTGGATGACGCTGCCTTGTTATGTCGGAGACAACTCTGCGGGCGGAACGGAATTTTTTTGGATGACGCTGCCTTGTCATGTCGGAGACAACGCTGCCTTGTCATGTCGAAGACAACTCTCCTGGCGGGATGGGATATTTTTTGGATGATCCGCTGCCTTGTCATGTCGGAGACAACTGTCCCTGTGGTATGGGATTTTTCTTCGCTGACCACAGTTCTGCCCGTTGAACGCTAAAGCGCAAAAGAATACACCAGCGGGTGGCCCAGCAGGAAGTCCTGAACCCAGCGGATTTCCTTTATCTTAATCACTGCTTCGAGTGAAATAACCACCACCGCACCCGTTCCCTCTATCCGTTTTTCTTCGATCAGCACTCCCGCATCCTTTAAGGCATTGATAACGGTGTGCCGCTGCAGCGCATCTTCCTTGTTCATGACCAGTGTGAGGTTCCGGCTTTGTTTCCTGGGTTTGAATACCTGGTTGATCCAGGGGCTGGCGAATACAATCAGCAAAGAGGTGACCATGAATGTTCCGGCAACGAAGAACTCACCAAAGCCGATGGCTGTGCCAACGGCGGCCGCAAGCCAGATGATACCTGCGGTGGTGAGCCCGGATACATTCACCCCATCCTTGAAGATAACACCAGCACCTATAAAGCCAACGCCGCTTACGATATAGGACGCAATGCGTGTGGGTTCATTAAATGGCGCGCCGACCTTGTAGGAGATGATGGAAAACAGCGCTGAGCCCAGGCAGATCACGCTGATTGTTTTCAACCCGGCTGACTTATCCTTCAGTTCCCTTTCAAGACCGAGTATAGCCCCCGCAGCCAGCGCCAGCAAGGCTTTCAGCAGGTCTACCATTTCCCAGTGATCGGCCATAAACTAAGTTTAGAATAATTCCGGCTGTTGTTTCCCGTCCCCTTTTTCCGCAACCCATTCCATGGTTATGCTTTTATTGAAATCAAGCAGTTTGGTTCCAACCGTTTTCCATCCGGTTACCTCGGTAGTTTTTGCAATTTTAAATTTTGCCTTGCGTACCTGGTCGCCACGGCCACTCTGTACTGCAAGCACCGGTTCATTGGCAGTAGATGCGGCAGCTACAAAATTACCATCGCCTTCCTTAATAAAAAGGAATTTATTCTTGAGGGTGGTGGTTTCAATATGGAACCGTTTGATATTGTATTGCAGGTTCTTCTTGTCGAGATAGACTGCCGAAATCGTTTTTTCCGGATCAAATTTTTCGATGAGCAGGATTCCTGCGCTGTCGAGACGCTGGGTCATTTCCTGGTCGGTGATTTCATAATGTCCATCATGGTAAATGACCAGTATGCGGTCGTCCGGTTCAAAACTGCCAAGCAGCTGCCCTTTGCCATCGGCATTGAGCCGGCCAAACTTATCATCGAACCAGAGTTTCCTGCCGCTCAGTGTTGCTTTTCCCGCCTCCTTGAATTTGACCGAACGGATGGGGTACTTGGTCACCTGGTTACCCATGCTGTTGCGGTTCTTGATATCCATTTCCTCGAAATAAAAATCAAGTTCCTTGTTGCGCGCCGTGCTTCCGGGAGTGAGCGTGATCTTCACCACTTCTGCTTCCCCATTGGGATTTACGCTCAGGTAATGCACTTTTGATTTTTCGTCGCCCCTTGTCAGGTCATATTCCTTATCCCTGGTAATACCGGTTACATTGAATCGCTTGGCATAACTGACCCCGCCCTTGCCATCGGCATAAATCATATTGTAGGTGGTGCGTTCATCATTCTTCTGGAAAACGGCTGCATGCAGGATGTCTTTCCCGATAAATACCTTATCCTGTACCCGGACCACTTTCATAATGCCCCGTTTGGCAAAAACAATAAGGTCATCCAGGTCAGAACACTCCAGCAGGAACTCATCTTTCTTGAGGCCGGTTCCGATAAAACCCTCCTCCCGGTTGATGTATACTTTGGTATTGGCGATAGCAACATGCCTGGCTTCAATAACCTCAAACTGTTTGATTTCAGTTTTTCGTTCCCGCCCCTTGCCATATTTTTTCAGCAGGTTATCATAATACGCCACGGCATAATCCACCAGGTTGGCAATATCATGTTTTACCTGTTTGATTTCTGCCTCAAGCCCTTTTATCTGGGCATTCAGTTCATCAATATCCAGCCGGTAAATACGGCGTACCGGTTTCTCAGTCAGCTTAAGGATGTCTTCACGCGTGATATCCCGTTTGAGTTGCTTACGGAACGGTACAAATGCCTTTGCAATACCTTCAATGACCTTGTCCCAGGTATCATGTTTTTTCTCCAGTTCCTTGTAAATCTTTTCTTCGAAGAAGATCTTTTCCAGTGAGGTATAATGCCATTTTTCCTGCAGTTCGGCCAGCCTGATCTTCAGTTCCTGGTCAAGCAGGTCGCGGGTATTGTCGGTCGAAATCTTCAGCAGTTCCTGCACCCCGAGAAACTGCGGCTTCATATCCACAATGACACAGGCATTGGGCGAGATGGACACTTCACAATCGGTAAACTTGTACAGCGCATCGATAGTAATATCGGGTGAAATACCGGGAGCAAGGTCGACCAGGATTTCCACCAGTGCTGCGGTGGTATCGGTCACCTTCCGGATGCGGATCTTACCATTATCGTTCGCCTTCACAATGGATTCCATCAGCTGCGTGGTGGTGACCCCATAGGGTACCGTACGGATGGCCAGTGTCTTTTTATCCACCTCTTCAATATGCGCGCGCACTTTTACCTTGCCGCCGCGTTTGCCCTGGGTGTAGTCGGCCACATCGATCATTCCGCCTGTCTGGAAGTCGGGGAAGAGCTCAAACTTTTTACCGCGCAGGTATTTGATCGACGCTTCAATCAGTTCGCAGAAATTATGGGGGAGAATTTTAGTCGACAGGCCCACGGCGATACCGTCGGCCCCCTGGGCGAGCAGCAGCGGGAACTTCATCGGTAAAGCCACCGGTTCATTCTTGCGGCCGTCGTAACTCAGTTGCCAGTTGGTTGTCTTCGCATTGAATGCCACCTCCAGCGCAAACTTACTCAGCCTTGCCTCAATATAACGCGGGGCGGCCGCATCATCCCCTGTACGAACGTCACCCCAGTTACCCTGGGTATCGATCAGCAGGTCCTTTTGCCCCATGTTGACCAGCGCATCACCGATACTGGCATCACCATGAGGATGGTACTGCATAGCCTGGCCAATGATATTGGCCACCTTGTTATAACGGCCGTCATCCAT
>SDZZ01000410.1 GCA_004173255.1 Chitinophagaceae bacterium
AAAATACCTGTTTATGAACTTTAAAAAAGTCAATAACATCACCGGATGGGCCGTGTTCCTGATAGCCCTGGCCACTTACATGTTAACACGCGAAGCCAGGGGCAGTCTCTGGGATTGCGGTGAATTTGTAGCCAGTGCCGACAAAGTGCAGCTTCCCCACCCTCCCGGTGCACCGTTATTCGTTTTGCTTGGCCGTTTTTTCATCATCCTTTTCGGGGACCAGCCCCAGACCGCAGCCAATGCGGTCAACTTCATGAGTGCCCTCGGCAGCGCGGGTACCATCCTGTTCCTGTTCTGGTCTATCACGCACTTTGCCCGTAAAATGTTTGTCAACGCGGGTGAAATGCTGGACAAAAACCAGCTGTTCACCGTGATGGCTGCGGGTGTGGTGGGAGCCCTTGCCTATACTTTCAGCGATTCATTCTGGTTCAGTGCCGTGGAAGGCGAAGTATATGCCCTCTCCTCTTTCTTCACCGCCATCGTGTTCTGGGTAATGCTGAAATGGGAACATGCAGATGAACAGGCGGGCATTGACGTGTTCGCCAAGGCACGCAGTGACCGTTGGATTGTGCTCCTGTTTTTCCTGATGGGTCTTTCCATTGGTGTACACTTACTCAACCTCCTTACGATCCCCGCCATCGTGATGATCTATTACTACCGTCGTTATACCGCCACCACGAAGGGTGCCATCTGGGCCTTCCTGATTGGTTGCCTTATTACGGGACTGGTACAGGTAATCATCATCCAATACTCGATGAAAGCGGCAGGTCTGTTCGATATCTATTTTGTGAACTCATTCAAAATGGGTTTCTTCTCGGGCTTTACCATTTACTTCATTGCGCTGGCCGCAGTGATCGGGTGGGGTCTTACCTTCCGCGAAAAGGGTTTCAAAAACACGAAGGCCATTATCTGGTTCATCCTGTTCCTGGCCCTTTCCCTGCTTCCGTTCTTTATGTCACCCGGCAGTTCAGGCGGCTCCAAATTTGCCAAATTCCTGCTGGTGGCGGTGGTAGCCGTTCTTTGCGGATACTTCTTCAAACCCGGCGCACTGCGCATTCTTAAACTCAGCCTCTGGTGTTATGCATTCATGATGCTGGGTTACTTTGTCTATTTCTCCGCCCTGATCCGTTCCAACGCGAACCCGGCAATCGATATGAACAATATCGATAACCCGATCAACCTCGTTTACTACCTCAGCCGCGAACAATATGGCAGTGCACCACTGATCTACGGACCACATTTTGCGGCCAAGATCCCGGAGGACATTAACCAGGAGGATCCCTATATCATGGGTGAGGAAAAATACATCAAGGGAAAAAATGAAGACGGGTCCCCTGCCTACATCGCCACGGGCCGTGCACGTGAGTACCGGTACAATAACGATGTGATGCGGCTGTTCCCCCGGATCTGGGATTCGAGTAACGACCAGTACCATGCATCGTTTTATGCCCAGTGGCTGGACCTGATCGATGAAAAAGATGGTTCATTCAAGGCACCTGGTGCAGCCGACAACCTCAACTGGTTCTTTACCTACCAGATGAGCATGATGTACTGGAGGTACTTCATGTGGAACTTCGGGGGTAAACAGAATGACCTGCAGAGTTCCGGTGGCGTACGCGACGGTAACTGGATCAGCGGCATCGGTTTCCTCGATGATACAAGACTGGGTGACCAGTCCAAACTTCCGGAAAGTATAAAGAACAATAAAGCGCATAACAAACTGTTCATGCTGCCATTTATCCTTGGCATCATCGGTTGCGTTTACCAGTATTTCAAAACACGGAAGGACTGGATCGTCAGCTTCCTGCTGTTCTTCTTCACGGGTATTGCGGTAGTGCTTTACCTTAACCAGCCGGGCAACCAGCCACGTGAACGTGACTATGCCTATGTGGGTTCGTTCTTTGCCTTTGCTATCTGGATCGGACTGGCAGTGGTTGCCTTCGTGCGACTGGCCCGGGAGAAAGCCGACAAATTAACCCTGCAGAATGTACTGATTTATGGATCGGGTCTTACTTTCCTGATCACCCTGATGAGTTCGCTGCGCGGCAGCTTCAGCAGTATCCTGACCACCTCACTGGTGGTGACAGCACTGTTTGCGCTCGTTACTTTTGGGGTTACGTACCTGGTTCGTGCCATCAGTTCAGGCGGACAAAACTTCAAACTGCTCAACCTTTCCACTGGTGTAAACGTACGCCCCGACATCCGCATTATCAATAACAGCCTGTTGGGTATTGACTGGTATATCAACCAGCTCCGTTACAAGATCAACGATGCCCCGGGTATCGATGTGATCTGGAGCGAAGACCAGATTGAAGGTCACAACCGCGAGTTCATGCGTTTTAAACAGGATGAACGCGCCAACCCCGCAGCTTACTACTCATTAATCGACGTAATGAAGAATGTATTGGGTAAAAAGACGATCGATCCGGAAACCGGTCGGGATGTGGGTTCAGGCTATTTCCCCATTTCCAAATTCAAGGTGGATGTGGATGTACCTGCCGCCCGCGCAAGCGGTCTGCTGAATGCAAACGACAGCGCCGTTTCACCGATGGTATTTGAAATTCCGCAAAGCAAACTCAGCGGTGGCCTGATGCGGAATGACCTGATCATATTAAACATTATTGCCGCCAATAACTGGAAACGGCCGATCTATTTCACTTCGCCTTACGGTGAGCTTGGTTTTGCCCAATACCTCAGGAAGGACGGACTGGCCTATCGCCTGGTTCCGGTTGAGAATAAATTCCCGCAAAACAATTGGGAAGCGGAAAAGACCTTACGTGAGTCGGGCGCTGGCGGTACACAGCTGCGGGACAACAACACCGATACCATGTACAATAACCTGATGACTAAATTCCTGTTCGGCGGAGCTGAGAAAAACGGCACCTATTTCGATGAGGAGAACCGTCGTCATTTGCTGGGCATCCGTTCGGCTTTCGCAGAAGCAGCAGGTAATATGGCCGATCTGGGCCGGAAAGAGGAAGCCAGCAAACTGCTCGACAAGGTGGAGAAAGGTATACTTGCTGATAATATGCCATACGCCATGGTGAGCCGGTTCAGCCTCCACAACCAGACGGCACTGATTTATCTCGAGGCCGCCTACAAGGCCGGCCGGAAGGACCTGAGTGACAAACTGCGCGCGGCGATCCGGAAGGATCTCACCGAGCAGAAAGCTTACTATGACAACCTGAAAACCGAACGTCCGGAACTCTATGGCGGCCAGATGGCCGGAACCGAAGCGCCGTACAATGAGCTGATGATCCATGTGCTGGATGCCATTGAGAAACGGTATGGCGACGGTGCAGCAGCACCAGCTCCAACCGAAGGCGGGGCAGGTACCATCATCAATAATCCGGCTGATTCAATGCCAAAACAGGATAGTTTACACAAATAATTGAACAGATACCGCATTTTTAAGTCCCCGGCCATCCGGGGACTTTTTTTTGCGAACTTACCCGGACCGAATTTTGTTATAAATTGTATTATGCAAGGATTCCATTTTACCCGGTTTGACCCCAACGAAAACGGAAAGACAAAATTCGACCAGCTCCTTGACCTTTTCATGCAGTTACTGACCTATACCAGCGGTGATGTGAGTGAATCGATGCAGTGGCTGAACGAACTCGATAAAAAGTACCAGCTCACCGATGGCGAGTATGGCATGGGCGACTTCATTGACGAAATGAAGGAGAAAGGATACCTCACCGAAGACAACCAGAAAGGCGAAATCAAGATCACCCCCAAAACCGAACAGGGCATCCGCAAACGGAGCCTCGAAGAAATTTTCGGGAAACTCAAAAAAACCAAACAGGGCGACCACCACAGTTTCAAACCCGGCCAGGGCGATGAGCTGAACCCCGAAACCAGGCAGTACCGCTTCGGTGATATGATTGAACAGATCGATTTTACCGAGTCGATCCGGAACGCACAGATCAACCACGGGGTGGAAAGTTTCCGCATGCAGGAAGATGACCTCAGCATCCGTGAAACCGATTTCAAGGCCCAGACGTCCACCGTGCTGATGATCGACATCTCCCACTCCATGATCCTGTACGGGGAAGACCGCATCACGCCTGCAAAAAAGGTGGCTATGGCGCTGAGCGAACTGATCAAAACCAAGTATCCGAAAGACACCCTCGATATAGTGGTCTTTGGCAATGATGCATGGCCCATTGAAGTGAAAGACCTGCCGTACCTTCAGGTAGGCCCGTATCATACCAATACGGTTGCGGGCCTGGAACTGGCCATGGACATACTGCGCAGGCGGAAGAATCCCAACAAGCAGATCTTCATGATCACAGATGGTAAACCAACCTGCCTGAAAATAGGCAAACGTTACTACAAAAACAGCTTCGGGCTGGACCGCAAGGTGGTAAACCGTTGTATGAACCTGGCGGCGCAGTGTAAGAAGTTGAAAATACCCATCACCACGTTCATGATTGCTACTGATCCCTACCTGCAGAAGTTTGTGCAGGAATTCACGGAAATGAACCACGGCAAGGCCTTCTTTGCCGGGCTCGATAAGTTGGGTGCCTTCATTTTTAAGGATTTCGAAAGCGGTAAAAGGAAGACCGTTTTTTAATTGCCTGCCCGTTGTACTACCAGTAAACAGACCAATACATTGAACAGATTACCGGATGCCCGCGGCGACGCAGGCTCCCACTTCCCTTTAATAAAAATATGAACAAGATAAAAACACTCGGCGAACTGAAAGCCGCCGGTTACCAGCCAAAATCGATCAAGGAAGAAATCAGGCAGAACCTGATCAGCAGACTACAGAAAAAGGAACCCACATTTACCGGTATTATCGGGTACGAAGAAACCGTGATTCCCGATGTGGAACGCGCCATTCTCAGCAAACACAATATCCTGTTTCTGGGATTACGGGGACAGGCAAAAACGCGCATGGCGCGCCAGATGACACAGTTGCTGGATGAATATGTACCGGTTGTGACGGGCAGTGATGTCAATGACGACCCACTCAACCCGATCACTAAATTTTCGCGGGACCTGATTGCCGAAATGGGTGATGCCACCCCTATCCACTGGATGCACCGCAGTGAACGCTACGGCGAGAAGCTGGCCACGCCCGATGTAAGTGTAGCTGACCTGATCGGCGATATTGATCCAATTAAAGCCGCCAACCTTAAACTCAGTTTCGCCGATGAACGCGTACTGCATTATGGTATTATACCAAGGAGTAACCGGGCCATTTTTGTTATCAACGAACTGCCGGACTTGCAGGCAAGGATCCAGGTGGCCCTTTTCAATATCCTGGAAGAAGGGGATGTGCAGATCCGCGGTTTCAAACTGAGGCTGCCACTGGATATCCTGTTCGTATTTACCGCCAACCCGGAAGATTATACCAACCGGGGTTCTATCGTAACACCACTCAAAGACCGGATCCAGAGCCAGATCCTGACCCACTATCCAAAAACACTCGAGCATGCGCTGGAAATCACGGAACAGGAAGCTGGCCTTGGTGAAGCGACGAAGAAACGCGTCAAAGTGAGTGAGCTCATCAAACGGCTGATTGAACAGGTAGCGTTTGAAGCCAGGTCAAGCGAGTTTGTGGACAAAAAAAGTGGTGTGAGTGCGAGGCTGACCATCTCTGCATTTGAGAACGCAGTAAGTGCCGCTGAAAGAAGGGCCATTATCAATAACGAGAAACAGACACAGGTATGGCTGGGTGACCTGGCGGGTATCATCCCCTCCATTACGGGTAAGGTGGAACTGGTGTATGAAGGCGAACAGGAAGGTCCCTTCCAGGTAGCCATGAACCTGGTCGATAAAGCCATCCGGACGCAGTTTACCCAATACTTCCCCAACCCCGATACACTGAAAAAAAGGAAGGGTACGGGCAAGGCATCCCAACAGGAAAAAGCGGAAGACAATCCATACAAACCAATCACCAACTGGTTTGACAAGGGCAATCACCTGAATGTATCATTTAATACAACTGACAAAGACAAGATCCTGTTGCTGTACCAGGTAGATGGACTCCATAGCATGGTGAAAAAATATTTCCCCCATGCCAATGAACAGGAAACCGCATTGATGATGGAATTTGTGCTTCATGGCCTGTCCTCCTATTCACTCATAAGCAAGAAAATCTTTGAAACAAAAATTGAATTCAAGGATCTGATCGGAAGTATGATGAACCTTGGTGGTGGCTCTTTTGAAGAGGAAGGGGAATACGACGAGGAAGGCTAAGCA
>SDZZ01000411.1 GCA_004173255.1 Chitinophagaceae bacterium
CGTCAACATCTGTTACCTGATGGGCAACACGGTTAAAAAGTATGCAGCCATTACCGGCCACGCTATTCCGGATGTGCGGATGGACCTGGTCGACTTGCTGCGCATTTACCCGGTTGCCGGGCCTGACCAGTTCAGGGAAGTGATCAAAATTTTATTACCCGTTGCCCCCCGGTTATATACGGTTGCCTCGTCACCGGCCTCGCATGGCCCCAACGAAGTGCATATTACCGTGGCAAGGGATCATTTCCTGGCGCAGGATGAACAACGTTACGGGCTGTGCAGTGAGTTCCTGGGCGACCAGCCAGCAGGTGCACCGATCACTTTCTACGTACATCGTGAAAAGAATTTTAAAATGCCCGAGCCTTCAAAGGATATGATCATGATTGGTCCGGGCACCGGCATTGCTCCATTCAGGTCTTTCCTGGCCGAGCGCGATGCCACCGGGGCGGAGGGGCGCAACTGGCTGTTCTTTGGCGAAAGGAATTTCCTGACCGATTTCCTTTACCAGTCGGAGATCCAGGCTTTTGTTGAAACCGGCGTGCTCCATAAAATCAACCTCGCATTTTCGCGCGACCAGAAACATAAGATCTATGTACAGGACCGCATGCTGGCAAATGCATCGGAATTGTACGAATGGATGGAATCGGGTGCGCACGTTTATATCAGTGGTACCAAGGATCCGATGTCAAAAGATGTGGAGGCCTGCCTGCTGAAGATTATTGCGCAGGAAGGACACCTGACCCCTGAAGAAGCCGTTGCCTATCTCGAGCAGATGGACAAGGAAAACCGGTACCAGAAAGACGTTTATTAAACAACCAGATAAAGCCCCTTCCATGAGCGCAAAAAAGAATCTTTCACCGGTCGAACGGATCAAACTTGCCAGCGATGGTCTGCGGGGTACACTTGCAGGGAGCCTGCAGGATGGGCTTACCGGTGCCTTGCATGAAGACGACCAGACGCTCATCAAGTTTCACGGCATGTACCAGCAGGACGACCGTGACCGCCGCGCCGAACGAAGCGCCAAAAAACTGGAATGGCTTTTTTCCTACATGATCCGTTTGCGTTTACCCGGTGGTTACCTTACACCGGAGCAGTGGACCGGACTGCACCATATTGCAGGTGAATTTTCTACCGGCGTCATCAAAATCACCACGCGCCAGACAGTGCAGCTGCACGGAATCCTGAAATCGTCCATCAAGCCGACCATCCATTCATTCAACACACTGCACCTCGATTCAATTGCAGCCTGCGGTGACGTAAACAGGAATGTTACCTGCTCGGCCCACCCGAAACAGTCGGCCATCCACGACCAGGTGTTCCGCTATGCCGACCTTATCAGCGAACTGGCCCTGCCAAAAACAAATGCGTATTACGAGATCTGGCTCGACCAGGAAAAGATCGCGGATAAAAAAGCGGAGGAGGATCCATTGTACCAGGATCGTTACCTGCCACGTAAATTCAAGATCGCCATCGCCATCCCGCCCAATAACGACGTGGATGTATTCTCCAATGATATTGGTCTGATTGCGATCATCGAAAACAATGAACTGAAAGGATTTAATATAGTTGCCGGTGGCGGGTTAAGTTCCACCCACGGCAACGCACAAACCTACGCAAGAACCGCCTCCATGCTTGGTTTTGTGGACACGGAAGAGAAAATCAAAAAAGCGGTATACGAAATCATTACCATCCAGCGTGATTTTGGTAACCGGTCCGACCGAAAACTCGCACGTCTCAAATACACCATTGATCAAATGGGCGTGGACGGATTAAAAACGGAGCTGGAGAAACGCTGCGGCTTTCAACTGCAACCTGCCAGGCCGTATGCATTTACTGAACGGAAAGACTACTACGGCTGGGAACAGGATCATACGGGCAACTGGCATTACACCCTGTTTGTAGAAAATGGACGCATTGTCGATGAAGTATCACCACTTAAAAGCGGCTTGTTTGCGGTGGCAGCATCGGGGAAAGCCAATTTCAGGTTCACTGCCAACCAGAATGTCATTGTAAGCGATGTGAGTCCGGCCGATTACGAAGCGGTGAACAGCATCCTCGAAGAATATAAACTGATCGCACACACGGACAACGCCGGGGCCATGCGCAAAAATGCCATGGCCTGTGTGGCATTCAATACCTGCCCGCTGGCCCTTGCGGAAGCCCAGCGTTACCTGCCAACCCTGATCGACAAGATAGAACCCTTGCTGGCAAGGCATTCCATCAGTGAGGAGGAAATAACGGTGCGGATGACGGGTTGCCCCAACGGGTGCGGACGGTCACCGCTGGCCGAGATTGGTTTTGTTGGAACGGGTTACGGTGAGTACAACCTCCACATAGGGGGCGACCGGCTCGGCGAAAGATTAAATATCAAATACAAGGATAGTCTCGATGAATCCGCTATTTTGCTGGAGCTGGATGACCTGTTCGGCAGGTATAAAGCAAAGAGGGAATTGAATGAGACGTTTGGTGATTTTGTCATGAGGGAAAAACTGGTGTAAGCAATGGACGAGTCAATGGATGATAAAATAACAGTTAAAGAAGCCGCAGCGGGCAATGCAGGCAAGAACCCGCTTTACCCGGTGTTCCTCAAACTGGACCAGCTGGAAACATTGCTGGTAGGTGCGGGCAACGTGGGACTGGAAAAACTTCAATCACTGCTATCCAATTCACCCGATGCTAAAGTGACCATTGTAGCCCCGCAGGTAAAGGAAGAACTGCGACGTCTGGCAATCAAACACCCGGGCTGCCGTATTGTGGAACGTGTTTTTGAAACGGAGGACCTGTCGGGTAAAGACCTTGCCATCCTTGCAACAGACAATCACAAACTACATGAAACCATCCGGCTCCAGGCCGATGATCGGGGTGTGCTGCTCAACGTAGCGGATACACCAGCGCTTTGCGATTTTTACCTGGGTAGTATTGTGCAGAAGGGCAGTCTCAAACTGGCCATCTCCACCAATGGCAAATCACCGACTGCTGCAAAGCGGATCAAGGAAGTGCTGAACCAGTCGCTCCCCGGTGAACTGGATGAAGTAATTGAAAACCTTCACCAGGTGCGCAACCGGATGAACGGGAATTTTGAGTCAAAGGTGAAGAAGCTGAATGATATTACCCGCGTGCTGGTCGAAGACAGGAATGCCGCGGGTGAACGTAAATGGAAAAAAATTGCCACGTACTCAGTGGCAGGGTTTGCCCTGATGCTCGTCGGACATTTCTTTTTATCGTATGTGCCGTTTCGTGAACTGGGTAACAGCAGCCTCGAGCTGGTGCGCTCACTCGATAAAAATTTCCCGTGGATGGTACTTGCCGGTTTCCTGGCGCAGATGGTGGATGGTGCTACCAGCATGGGTTACGGGGTAACGAGTTCGATCATCCTGATGTCGGCCAATGTACCACCAGCCGCAATCAGCGGCAGTATCCATACGGCCGAAATGTTTGCCAGTGGTGCTTCGGGTTACAGCCACTACAAATTCGGGAACGTCAATAAAAAATTATTCAAGGCCTTACTGATCCCGGGCGTGCTCGGTGCCATACTGGGTGCGTTCCTGCTGGTAAAGTTCGGGGAGTCGCATATCCGGTACATCCGTCCCATCATGGCCGCCTATACATTTGTGCTTGGGATAAAAATTTTCATCAATGCTTTCAGGGCAGTCACCGCGAAAAAGAAGTTCAGGCGCCATGGCCTGCTGGCGGGTCTTGGTGGTTTCTTTGACAGTTTTGGTGGCGGGGGCTGGGGCCCTATCGTTACCTCCACGCTCATTACCAAAGGACGTACGCCACGTTATGTGGTAGGTTCGGTCAGCCTGACCGAGTTCTTTGTTACGCTGGCAAGTGCGCTTACTTTCTTTACACTGATTGGTGTCCAGCACTGGCAGGTGATCCTGGCGCTGATTATCGGCGGGTTACTTGCAGCACCGATTGCGGCAAAACTTTCGGGTAAACTTCCACGCAAAACCTCCTTTATCCTGCTGGGCATAATTGTAATTGTGTGGAGCCTCATTATCCTGGTGAAAGCAATCCGGTAATATATTTTTCCGGCGTTACCTTAGGGGTCATCAGAATGCCAGGTATACCGAAATGTTTCCATATTC
>SDZZ01000412.1 GCA_004173255.1 Chitinophagaceae bacterium
AGCGGCCGCCCGCTCCTGATCATTGCTGAAGACCTCGAAGGTGAAGCACTGGCAACCCTGGTGGTAAACAAACTCCGTGGCACTATCAAAGTCGCTGCTGTCAAGGCTCCTGGCTTTGGTGACCGCCGCAAGGAAATGCTCACCGATATTGCAACCCTGACCGCAGGTACCGTTATCAGTGAAGAACTGGGTCATAAACTGGAAGGTGCGGACATTACCTCACTTGGCCAGGCATCTTCTGTAACAATTGATAAGGACAATACCACCGTGGTTGGTGGTAAAGGCGACAAGAAAGCTATTCTTGCCCGCGTAAACCAGATCAAGGCACAGGTAGAAAACACCACGTCTGATTACGATAAGGAAAAACTGCAGGAACGCCTGGCGAAACTCGCTGGCGGTGTGGCCGTACTTTATGTAGGTGCTGCAACTGAAGTGGAGATGAAAGAAAAGAAAGATCGCGTGGATGATGCCCTTCATGCCACACGTGCGGCTGTTGAAGAAGGTATTGTGCCAGGTGGTGGCGTTGCCTACATCCGTGCAATCGAAAGCCTCGATGCAAAAGTGCGCGGACAGATTGCCGATGAACAAACAGGTATGCAGATCGTTCGCCGTGCACTGGAAGAACCAATCCGCACCCTCACTGCCAATGCAGGTATCGACGGATCAATCGTGGTACAGCGTATCCGCGAAGGCAAGGGCGATTTCGGTTTCAATGCCCGCACTGAAGTGTACGAAAACCTCTTCAAGGCTGGTGTGATCGATCCTACCAAGGTAAGCCGTGTAGCTCTCGAAAACGCTGCTTCAATTGCAGGAATGCTCCTGACAACTGAGTGCGTGATCGCAGACAGGCCTAAAAAAGAAGAAGCCGCTCACTCACATGGCGCTCCAGACATGGGCGGCATGGGATACTAAGGGTTTCCGGTTAAATAATGAGATCCCGTCCAGGCGAAAGCCCGGGCGGGATTTTTTTTGCCCAGCCTCGAATTATCGATACATTTAGTACCAATATTAACAAACAGCTAATTGTGGTTTATGAGAAAAATGTACCCTTTGATCCTGCTCGTTATGCTCAGTGCAGCGGGCCTTCCAGCCTGGGCACAGGTAACTGCTCCATGGACGCGTGTTGCCGAAACGGCCAGCAGCCAGGACCTTTTTACCGGCAAAACCCGTCCCGCAGCTTTCCAGCTGTTCCGCCTCGATGAACCTTTGTTCCGGACACGCATGACGCAGGCTCCTTCAGAGACAGCAGTCCGCAGTTCCCGCTCCTCCTTTATAGTTTCATTCCCTTATAAAAACGGCGAGCTGGAAGAGTTCCGCGTGGTGGATGCACCCGTGATGGATCCGGCGCTTGCCGCACGTTATCCAGGCATCAACTCCTATGCGGGCCAGAGCGTGAAAGATCCGTCCGTTACCGTGCGGTTTGATGTTACACCGGCCGGCGTGCATGCCATGATCCTTTCACCAGCCGAGCAGACCGTTTATATTGATCCGGCAGGCCGTCGCACCGAAACCCTTTACAAAGTGGTGTCGAGGAAAGACCTGCAGGAAAAAACGCCGTTCCGCTGCAATACGCCCGAACCGCCACCGGCGGCCCTTGCCGGCAGTACCGCCAAAGTGGGCAGTGCCGATGATGGCAAACTGCGTACCTATAAACTTGCACTCTGCGCTTCCTTAAGCTTCTCCCAGTTTTTCCTTGATGGTACCGAAACCACCGATGCAGAACGGAAAGCCAAGGTGCTCGCAGCACAGGTGGTGCAGATGACCCGGGCCAATGCGATCTTTGAACGGGACTTTGCCATCCGCCTGGTTCTGGTGTCGAACAATGACCAGGTTATTGCCGTCACAGCGGCCGACAATCCATGGGCCAGCGGCAACCTGAATACAAAAACACAACAGATTTGTGACGACCGCATCGGCAGTGCCAATTATGATATCGGGCACCTGGTTAACCGCGCTGCCGACAACGGCAATGCAGGCTTTATCGGATGTGTATGTGCAGCCGGCCAGAAGGGCAGCGCGTTTACCTCTTTTACCAACCTGGGCCAAACAGAATATTTTGTAGTCGACTTCCTGACCCATGAAATGGGCCACCAGATGGGAGCCAACCATACGTTCTCCTTTTCTTTTGAAGGCACCATTGCGCAGACAGAACCTGGCAGTGGTTCCACCATTATGGGTTACGCAGGTATCACCAATGCCGATGTGCAGGATCACAGCGATGACTACTTCCATTCCATCAGCATACAGCAGGTAACGGAGTATGTAAAAAATGGTGCCGGTACGTTCTGTGCGGTGGAAACCGCCACGGGTAACGACGCGCCCACAGTGAATGCCGGGGCCGATTATATTATCCCGCATTCAACACCGTTTACACTGACCGGATCCGCTACTGATCCAAACAACAACGGACTGACCTATACCTGGGAACAGAATACCAAGGCAACGGCCAGTACACCTTCTTTCCCGACCACTACTTCCACCGGATCATTGTTCCGATCAATCAAACCTTCCACCAACCCGTCACGCACTTTTCCAGCACTGGCAAGCATACTCGATGGCACCAATACCAACACCTGGGAAAAGCTGCCATCTATCCAGCGTTCACTCGTATTCCGTTTCACTACCAGGGATAACCGCCCAGGCGGTGCGGCCAATAGTTTTGACGAGGCCACCGTCACCTTCAACAGTGCAACCGGCCCGTTCCGTGTAACCACTGCCAACGTACCCATCAGTGTGGAGGAGTTGTCGCCCCTGACCGTTACCTGGAATGTAGCCGGCAGTGACGTGGCACCAGTCAGCTGTTCGCAGGTCAATATATTATTATCCCGCGATGGCGGACAAACCTTCCCGGTTACACTGGCTACCGCAACGGCCAATGATGGCAGTGAAGAGGTCACCATTCCTTCCGGTCTTACCACCCAGGCCAGGATTAAAATCCAGTCTGTCGGAAATATCTTTTTCGACATCAATGATGTCAACTTCGAAGTGAAGGTGCCGGCCTGTGCACCCCAGATCACCACGCAGCCGGTCACTTCTCCACTCTGTGTGGGATCAACAGCCAGCTTTACAGTTGCCGCAACCGGTTCACCGCTCAGCTACCAATGGCAGGTAAGCACTGATGGCACCAATTACAGCAATGCGCCTGGTGCAGGCACCAGTGCCACCTACAGCCTCAGCAATGTGCAGGCATCACAGAACGGCAACCGCTACCGCGTGGCCATTACCGGTGGGTGCGCGCCTGGCGCCACTTCCAACCCGGTAACATTGAACGTAGTCAGTCCACCGACAGTAACCGGCAACCCGCAGGCCCAGGTAATCTGTGAAACGGGAACAGTCACCTTTACAGCCGCCGCAACCGGAACCGCGGCCGTACTTTACAAATGGCAGGTAAGTGTGAATGGTACAACTTACACCGACCTGGCTGATGGTGGATCGTACTCCGGTACCTCAACGCCTACGCTCACTGTGTCGAACGTAACCGCTTCGATGAACGGGTCGCTGTACCGCGCTGCCGTTTACAATGCAACCTGCTCCACCCCGGTGTTTACCACAGGTGCCGCGCTGACCGTCAATGCACGTCCGACGGTAAGCCTGGATGCCACACCACTTACCTCGCTGCTACCCGGACAAATCACCACCCTGAACGCGGGCATTACACCATCTGCGGCAGGGTTCGACATTACCTGGTACAGGGATGACCAGCTGCTTCCCGGCGTAACAGGTACCAGTTACCTCGTTGACTCGGTGGCTACCGGAAGCTACAAGGTGCGGATTGTGAATTCAGTGACCGGGTGCAACAACGAATCGCCCGCACTTTCCATCACCACCACGGCAAGTACGCGCCTGTTTGTATTCCCGAACCCCAGCATGGGCCAGTTCACGGTGTCTTATTATAACCCGACCGGTTCTGCAAGGACCCAGACCATTACCATCTTCGATTCAAAAGGCGCACAGGTTTATAACCGCGTGCTCAGCATAGCCGGCCCGTATACACTTAACACGATCAACCTTTCCGGTTACGGCAAGGGCGTTTATTATATCGTGATCGGTGATTCCAACGGCAAGAAACTGAGTGACACCAAAGTA
>SDZZ01000413.1 GCA_004173255.1 Chitinophagaceae bacterium
AGGTGACCAGTGCGGGCGCACTGCCCTGGGCGATGAAGTCCAGGACTACGAGCGCCGTTTTTCCGACTTGGTCACGGCGGTGATTCTGGGAACGGAGCTGGACCAAACTTTCGCCCGCGCCGGCGTCACCGCCCGCCAGCTGGCCTCGCACCTTCTAGCCGTGGCCCGCGGTTTGAAATGCCAGTGCGGCAGCCAGCCGGAGTTCATGCAGGAGTTCTCCATCGCCCTGCGCATTCTGTTTGTGGCGGTGGCCGGTTCGAAAAAACCACCGCCGCCGTCAAAGGCGGCGGGAAAACCCCGAGGCGGGACCGGTGCTGGCTCCTGATTCATTTGATCCGTAAAACCTATAACGCCGCCACGGACCTGATCCGGGAGGCTTGCAGCAAAGTGGAATTGATTTTAGAGGTTCTTCGAGGCCAATGATGGAGTTGGCATTGGCCTTTTCAAAGAACGGTTTCTCCGGCAAGATTTTCCCACCATGACCACCGTGCGCTCCAAAAAAGGCCAGATTGTCCTGCCCAGTTCGGTGCGGGGGCAAATGCATTTGGAGCCGGGCCAGGATTTTGAGGTGCGCATCGACGATGAGGACACCATCATACTCCGCCGTATCAGCCGCCCGCCGAGCCGCGGGCTGGTGGATCACCTCCTTGCCTGTCCTTTCCCGTTCGACGTGCCATCCCGTGTCAGGGACTTTTCTCCACCGGTTGAGCTATGACCTAACGCTTCGATATCAACGTCTTCAGCGAACTGGGCAGGAACTATTACTGGATGTGTTGACCTTGATTCCGCCCCTTATCAATTTGATAACTGACACGAAGCTGAGTTCGAGCGCAGATTGTTTATAATCTTGGAACTTCTATGCCAGATTTCTTTCAGAATTCCAATAAAAGATTTTATGGAAGATATTTTCAAGTATTCAATCATTACACTGGTGTTCATTCTAGCCTTAGGTGCGGCGATGTTTATTTTTTCTTCATAAAATATCGACTATTGAAGTATTGTTAATAAACTAAAACTAATGCTGATTCGCAGAAATCGCATAAAATAGGTGCGAAAATTGACAGTGGGGAACCTCTAAAAACCTCCGCAACGACTTGTAATTGGGGGACAACTTGGTAAAGACTGACACACCATGGCCAAACCCCACAACCAGCGCCTCGCCGGGGGCCTTTTCATCCGACGGGAGGGGCAGGCCAAACTGTCCTCCGATACCACAGTGCTTGATGTTATGGATCTGACACTGGACTGGGAAATGTTCCGTCCGGTGCTGGATCAGAACCTTGATTTCAAAGAGCCGGAGTCCGGCCACCCCTCCAAGGGCGGATGTCCAGCCTTCAATGCGGTGCTGATGTTCAAAGTCCTTGTCCTTCAAAAATACCACGCCCTGAGCGACGACCAGTATGAGTACCAGATCAACTACCAGCACAGCTTCCAGCGTTTCCCGCGCTTGGAGCGCGAAGGCCGCCTCCCCAACGCCAAAACCATTTGGCGCTTCTGTGAGCGCCTTGGCCGTGAGAGGGTTCAGGCTCTTTTTTCGGTCGTTGACGGCTTTCTGCGGGATCGCGTGCTGCCGCTGCGGGCTGGAAAGATGATCGACGCCCGCTTCGTGGACGTGCCCCGGCAGCGCAACACCCGGCAGGAAAACCAGCAAATCAAGGACGGCCAAATGTCTGATGGCTGGGAACAAAAATCCGCCCTCCACCGTCAAAAGGACACCGATGCCCGGCAGACACGGAGGAGGGATGAACGGCACTGCGGCTATAAAAATTATGTCACAGGAGACCTCGTGACCAAACTCATCGAAACGTGGACGGTGACCGACGCCAGCATGCATGACAGCCAAGCGCTTCCTGAGCTCATCAATGAGGACATGAATCAGGACACCATCCTGTATGCGGACAACATCTGCCGCAGCGCGGCCACGGAATTCGTCTTTGAGCAGCACAGGATTGAAAACCGGACGCATGAGCACCCTTGGCGCAACACTCCCCTCAACGACGCTCAGAAAGCCTCCAATCAGAAAAAAAGCCGCCTGCGGGCGCCGGTGGAACATATTTTCGGGGAGCATAGCGCCCACAGATCGAACAGCATCCGCACTGTAGGTAAAACGCAGGCGTGGTTCCAGTGGACTGAGCATCCTGTTGCACAGCCCTCTGCGGGTTCAGCCTTCTTCAAAGGCAGGCTGCCGCCCTCTGAAGCCCCTTCCTAAGGGTGGGAGCCCAATCATCACACTTCCGATTCCAAACAACTGATGGTTCGAACATCATCTTCGCATGGAAGCCACCGCGACCTGCAGCACAAATGAACGGGTAAAACACGAAAGTTAATTTTCACCTATTTAGATTAAATATCCAAGTTTAAAAGATCTTTTCCATGAAAAAATACTGGTATATAATTTTTATTATAGTAGGATGTTTTCTAATTTTTCATTTCATGAAAAATTGGCCGAATAAACTAGTTAATAATGTCCCGATTGATACGATCGGCACAAAAAAATCTCCCGAAGTGTCCTTGGCAACTGAGAGTTATTCTACCAATACACCCCGGACTGACTGGAAGCCAACCAAAGAAGAAACTATGTTGTATAATACGACGGAGGCAGTTCTTTATGGAAAGGTAGTTGATCAAAATAAAAAGCCTGTTCCGAAAGCGGAAATCGTTTTCATACCAAATTATGATGCTTCTGGTAATAATTTAAGAAGAACCACAACTATTAGTGCCAATGATGGAACTTTTTTTATTAAAGAACAAAATTGCCCAACTGCTACTGTAAAAGCTAATGCATCTGGCTACTATTTTATTGACGAAAGCGTAAAAACTGTTTCGTTTGCGACTGCCCCCAAATCCATACCGCCGGATTTGCGGATAAAATTCCCAGTGCCCACAATCACTGATATTGGAAACCCAGTTTTGTTAAAGTTAAGGAAAATGGACGATGCTCAACCTCTGATTCATAATTTAAAAGGATTGGTATTGGATCAAAATCAAGATATAAGTATAGGAAATCACTCAACTCATTCAATTAAAATAAATTATTGGGTCGATAAAGATAGTAATATAACAAATAAATATAATAAAAAAATTTATAGTTGGGGAGCTGAATTAGCGGTTGATCATGGCGGGCTGATCGAAATTCAAAATCCGGGTTTGGGAGATTCTGAGTCTTTGGGAGATTCTGAGTCGTATATTGCTAATAATTCAGGTTACGCTTCTTCAACCAAAATTGAATTTAGCGCAAATAATAATGATTACACGCAAACCATTGCTAAATTTTACTTTGTGAAATTCTCAGATAATACATACGGCCGTGTTCATATTGAAATCCAAGCTAAATCCGAGCGTCCGTGGTTAATTATTGAAAGTTGGTTTAACCCTTCGGGTGGGCGATCTACTGAATGGGATCCGACAAAAGAAATTAAATTACATAAAAAGAAGTATTAATTCGGGTGTGACCGGTTAGTGATGTGGATTCAGGAAAAATCACGCGTTCGGTGAAACTCCGGTTATACCTACGCGGTTCAGGTGCAGCGTGTGGCCATGACCGCAAAATCTCTCCCCCCCCCGTGCGCACCGTGACCCTGCCCGACGGCACGGTGGAGATGCATTTCGTCGTGAGGGTGCCGCCGCGGGAGAGGATCTCCAGCACGATGGTGTTCGAGAGGGATGTCCAGAGCGCCACGGCCAAAATCGGTCTGGCGCTGATGGAGTATGGGCTCGCCGCCTTCGACACCGAGGGTGAGGTTCTGCATGGAGGCGGTCCGCGCCTGACCTCCAAGGGGCTGCAAAGTGAGACATATCAGACCAGCTTCGGGCCGCTGACCATCGACCGCCATGTGTATCAGCCGCCCGCGGGCGGCAAAACCTATGTGCCGCTGGAGGACCGCGCCCGCATCATCGGGCTGAGCACGCCGCTCTTTGCCAGCTCCATTGCCGCGAAATACAGTGAGCCCGGCGGACGGGCCGTGCAGCGGGATCTGAGGGAGCATCATGCCCGGGAGGTGTCGCTGACCCTCATTCAGACTTTGGCGGCGGAGACCGCCAAAGTGGTCATGGCCCGGGAGGACCGC
>SDZZ01000414.1 GCA_004173255.1 Chitinophagaceae bacterium
GTTTTTGCCGGGGTTGGCAATATTATAAAAAATGAAGTGCTGTATAGGGTGCGGTTGCATCCTGAAACACTGGTTAAAGACATTCCTGGCCGCACGGTCACGGAAATGATGAAAGAAGCCAGGAAGTACAGTTTCGAATTCCTGGAACAGAAAAAGGCAGGCACATTAAAGAAACACTGGGAGGCGTACACAAAGAAAATGTGCAAACGATGCGACCTGCCATTCAACAAAAAGTACATAGGGAAAACAAAACGGCGTACTTACTACTGTGAAAACTGCCAGGTATACTACTACTCCTGATTGATATGGTTACAGTGCAAAGGTGAATTAAATAGGCACTCTATAGCGGATTTCATGGCGGAATAAGCCAATAGAAAATGGCCCCTCCTTTGTTTTACCATCAGTGAAACAAAACCTACGATTATGACCATCATACCCCTCGTGCTCCTGATAGCCGGAGTGTTACTATTCGTTGTGTTGTATGCAGTGACCAAATCGAAGAAAAGGAACAACCCCGGCAACCCGTGATACAACTTACAAGTAACGGGATTACTTTTTAGACGCGATTTTTTTCGCCAGCAATAATTTCCGGCGATGCCATTTACCGAGCGGTTCGGGCTGATAGATTGCTTTTCCCTTTTTGTCGGTGAGCCCGGTTGACTTCATAAGTGAGCGACTGATTGACTCTACTTTCCTGCCATGTACCTTTTTGCCGGTGGGAGAGTATATTTTTTCAAAAGCATCTATTGCAGCGTTGAGTACTTCCCATTCCTTCTTCAGATTGCCTTCCTTGCGGTACAGGATCATCAGGCGATGCCAGGAGTTTTCGTGAGCTGGATTGGCCTTCAGGTCTTCATGGTAAGCTTCCATGGCTTCCGCATAATCTTGGTTCTGCTCGTACGCCTTTGCCAGGTCCCGCCAGTCTTCATCCGGCTCTTTCGTCAGCTTCAGTTTTTTTGTGCTATTGTGAACTACTCTCATCGTCCTGTGTGTATTTGGAGAGAATCGATTCCACTTTTTCCTTCAACGTATCCGGACAGTTGGTGTTGAAGAGGACATGGGCAGGCTCGAGTCCGAAATGATAACACTGACTCGGCAGCATATCCACCCCATCCACTTCTATGGTCGAGAGATCGAGTTGAGCCAGTTCATTCTTGACGGCGGTGATGATTTCAGGACTAAAAGATGTTTTCATATTTCGTTTAACGTTCGTTTAATATAATATACGACAACCGGTCGACCGCATTTTAAGGTGGCCACCCATAAAGCCTGCAGCTCCGTGAACCTGCAGATGAACGGCTACCGTCCCGCAGGAGGTTCCAAAATCGGGCCTGAAATAAAGGAGTACGGAGAAGGTCCGCGAGTGCGCGGTTATAACTGGCCTAACATGGGATGGCCGTAACTACAGCTGCCCTGACATGGGATAGCCGCAACTACAGCTGTCCTGACACTGGATATCCGTGACCGCCGTAAGCTGCCAGCAGGCGGAGAGTGCTCCCGTTTAAACCTTCACTGGCAGAAATGCCAAAGCCGGAACTGGTCCGGCTTTGGCAATAGAAACATCTGGGGATCCTTATTCTTCTTCTTCGGTTTCGTCTTCCTGTTCAGCTTCCCAGTTAATATTATTTTCGGCGATTTCGGTCAGGCCTGCGTCAGTCTGTTTTTCTTCTTCCAGTGTTTGTTCCAGTAATTCTGCCGCGTCATCCATTCCGAGTGTCCGGGCCAGGGAAACTAATCCACCATAGGTTGCAATCTCATAGTGTTCCACTTTCTGCGCCGCCATGATGATACCTACATCGCGGGTCATGCTGCCATCTTCGGTTTCTTCGATGATAGATTCGCCTTCCTTGATCAGGCCTTCCATCGCTTCGCATTTTTTTGCCTGGGCTTTTTTACCGACAATTTCAAAGACTTGCTCCAGCCGGCCGATTTGTCCAACGGTCTGCTCGATATGTGTTTCAATTGCTGTTTTCAGCTCATCGGTAGTAGCTGCCTTCATCATCTTAGGCAACGCCTTGGTAAGATGTTTTTCTGCCCAGTAAATGTCTTTCAGGCAGTCGTGGAAAAATTTCTCTAATTGTGTGTTTCCTTCCCCCATACCGGAGCTGGGCGCCGCTTTTTTCTTGGCGGTCTTCGCGGGTGTTTTTGCGTTTGCCATAATCGTTTTTATTTTAAGTTGATTGAGTAGGTAGTCAGATGTGTCAAAGCATGTGCCACGCAGAAATGCCATAAGCGTAACTAATTTTTATCAGGGTTTTCATTGAGGGATCATTAGTTAAATCAGTGCAGGTACATTCAAATGGGTACGAACAGTTACAATTATGCGTGTTTTACATGGTACAGGATTTGGACTATAACGGCATCAACTATAAATATGAAGAAGTTCCTGCACGAGAACAGTTTGTCCATTGTTTTTCTCTTATTGTTTTTAATTGCGATGGCCGGGCAAACGATTACCGGTTTTTACCAGTACAATGAAGAACGGGGGGACGATAGCCAGCCCCCGGTAACCGTCAGCAAATACCTTGTAAGTGGTCATTTTATAGAATCCACCTTTGAAAACTGGGAAAGCGAGTTCCTGCAGATGGCGCTCTTTGTCGTGTTGACTATTTCCCTGCGGCAAAAGGGTTCTTCAGAAAGCAAAAAACTGGAGGGAGCCGAAGAAGTTGATCGCGAGCCCGATCCGTCGCGCGATGGCGCTCCGTGGCCGGTACGGAAGGGAGGCCTGATCCTGTTCATTTACGGCAACTCGCTTACGATAGTCTTTGTTATTTTATTTTTATTAAGCCTTGTATTACACCTCTACGGATCATTCAAAGATGAGAACACTCAGCACCTGTTGAAAGGCCAGCCACTCGAGCACCTGTCCGACTACCTGGGACATCCGCGATTCTGGTTCGAATCATTCCAGAACTGGCAGAGTGAGTTCCTGTCCGTGTTTGCGGTGGTTGTGTTTTCAATTTTTTTCAGGCAAAAGGGCTCTCCCCAGTCCAAACCAGTAGATGCTGCTGACAGTGAAACAGGCGAATGACCTTTATAAAATATCCCGATGGAATTATTCAACAACAGTACCCTGCAGGAGATCGGTGTCCTGCTGATCGACCGTAAAGAAACCCTGGCGGTGGCGGAAAGTGTTACATCCGGCGCAATACAACTTGCTATTTCCAACATAAAAAATGCGTCGCGTTTTTTTCAGGGGGGCATCACCGCATTTAACATCATGCAGAAGTTCCACCACCTGGCCGTTGAACCGATGCACGCGCTGGAGGTGAATTGCGTCAGCGAAGAGGTAGCGCGGCAAATGGCATTAAATGTGGCAAAACGATTTTCGTCTACCTGGGCCATATCCATTACCGGATATGCAGTGCCGGCACCTGAGTCGGGCGGCCAGGTGTTCGCCTACTATGCCGTGGCGTACAACGGCAAGGTGATGAGTTGCGCGAAGATCGATCCCCAGGAGGACGAACCTGTAAAACTGCAGTTGTTTTATGCAAACGAAGTGTGCGAACGGCTGAAGGATGCGTTGTTGGTCAAATAGACGCCTGGATCCCGGACATTAACCACACATGCATTCAACCCGACCGGGCGCATCAAACCTTAGGGTCAGTTGCCCCCGTTTTTGTCTTTGTAGATTTTGGTAAAAATGATAATCAAGACATTTACAAGGAACGAAAAACAGTTGGTCACAATAATGGGCCAGTCCATTTTCAGGAACCCATATACGACCCATCCTGCCAGGCCGGTCACCAGGATAAAAAGGTAAAACCAGGAAATGTCCTCGGCTTTTTTGTTCTTGATTATTTTTATGAGCTGTGGAAGTAGCGAAACGGCGGTGCAGATCCCTGCGAATATGCCGATGTACTGGGTGTATTTTTCCATTATTGATTTTAAAAGGCTGCCTCTATATCCTCGATTGCTTTGCGCATGTTGATCCCCTTGCCGAGTACCGGTTTGAACAGGTCACCTCTTTCTGCCAGGCGTGCGGGAACGTTCTTAATAGTGAAATCTTTTAGTTTTAATCCCTTCTTCACTTCACTCCAGTCCA